>JAZSLY010000012.1:0-3128 GCA_045535585.1 Eubacteriales bacterium | reverse complement strand
TATACATATCCCTCGCGATATGTATGCTTTTAATCGGCGGAATCGGAATTTTCACTGCGGTGAAAAATATGAATAAAATAATCGAGGACACGGAAATTGACTTGACTCAAATCGACAACTCAAACGACCTCGGAATTAATTCGAATATTTTTGAAAACCTTACACCCGATGAGGTTATCAACGAAAACGTTGCAGACGAGCCATCTCACGTAACCTTAAACTTTGTATCGCCCGTAGGCGGTGAAGTAAAGAAATCTCATTCGGCTAGTGAGCTTGTGTATAGCATAACCATGGAGGACTACAGAACGCACAACGGTGTAGACATCAGCGCAGAGGAAGGCAGTCCCGTTATCAGCTCCGAGAAGGGTAAAATAACTCATATTACCGACGATCCTCTTTGGGGCACCTGCATTACCGTGGAGCACGACAACGGCTTTGTAACCTGCTATCGTAATCTTGCCGACGTTATTCCCGAGGGAATAGAGGTAGGCGGAGTTGTTTCGGCAGGCGGAATTATCGGCTCTGTCGGATGCACCTCGCTTGTAGAAATAGGGGAGGAGCCTCATCTTCATTTTGAAATGCAGGTTGACGGAAAGCACGTTGACCCTATGGAATATATTAAATAAACAAAATCAGGGCAGTAAAACGAAAGTTTTTACTGCCCGCTTTATTATATGTAATTTTCCCCCTTGACAAAATCACTTTTTTTGTGTAAAATAGTCAAGGTCGCAGAAATTCTTTGATTTCTGTCACGATTTCATCAACGTAACCTTCGTTGAAGCTATAGTCCATATGCTTTTTATATAAAGCCTCCAGGGCTTGATGCTCATCGTAAGCTTCCTTCAATCGCTTCATTGCCTCGTCCAAAAGCGACGCCGAGCATTTTTCAAGGAATTTTTGCTTACTCTTTACTTTATCGTCGGTCACCTTGATAAATCTTTCGAAATTGATTATTTTATATTTATCATAGTCGATTTCACCGTGATACTCTTTATCGTAGGGCACCACGCACAACGAGCTTTCAGGCAGGTAGATACCGTTGATTTTGCTCGGCATTATGGGGTTGTAGCTGACGAGCGTGCAAAGTGAGTATTCCTTTGCTAGCGTCTTGATTTTCTTTAAAATCACGTCCTCTTCGCCTCTTGCATTTACTATCAGGGCACAGGTCTCGCACTCTTTTTCAAAGCTGTGAGTATTGTAATAGCCCATAGGTGTCACGCCCGACAAGAGCCTTATTTTTTCACTGTATTTTTGTGACGGCTCAACGTTCTGCTTGAAAAATCTTTTTATCGCAGAATCTATTTTGTCGCGGTCCACGTATTCTGCCATAGAGTTAAATTGCTCGTCACTTATTTCACCATAGGCTTTGAGGCAGGAATAAGCGCCAAGAAAACATTTTCTTTTCCTTTGCGTTATTCTTTTTATCTCTTTTTCATCGCTTTTTATATCGTTTGAAATACCGCGGGCGGTGTCAATAACCTTTTCAATCACCCCTGCGTACTTTGCTTCAACCACGTGCGGTGACGTACCGTCAATCAAAGCAATTTTGTTATTAATAACAAGACCGTCCAGTGAGCCTGGGTCGGAGGAGCACAGAAAATATTCACATTTTTCCGTATTTTCAAATATCTCTCCCACGGTTTTGATTATGCTTGACTTTCCCGTTCCGGGACCTCCTTTGATGATATATATTCTTTCAAGTCTTTCGGGACTGTATATATTATCAAAATAACTCTTAAAGCCCTCTCGGCTATTGGATGATGCAAAGTATTTTAAGTTTTTGTTCATTTCGTTTCCCCCTTTTCACTAATAACAGTTTATGTGCATAAATTAAATTTTGACATAGAGGAGAACTCCTATGAAGGCTATAATTTTAGCAGCAGGCAAGGGAACTCGCTTCAACTCCGAAAAGGACAACATTCCAAAGTCGATGCGCCTTGTTTTAGGCAAGCCTATTTTTCAATACGTTCTCAATTCTCTCGGCTTTATCGATAAAAAAGATATATATGCAATAGTTAAATTCCAAAAAGAAAAAATCATCGCCGCTTTCCCCGATATCAATTATATCGAGCAGGGCGACGACGGTTACGGCACGGGCTACGCCGTAGAATGTGCCAAAGAGCATTTTCTTGATACCGATGAAGACGTTGTCGTTATCTGCGGTGACACACCTCTTATCAGCGGTGAAACCTTGCAGAAGATGATTGAAATGCACAAAAAGGAAAATAACTCCTGCACCATTCTTTCTTGTGTCGGCGAAAAAGGACAGATGCTCGGCAGAATGGTTAGAGACGGCGAAGGTAAGCTTACCGGCATTGTAGAAGCCAAGGATTGCACCAAGGAGCAATTTGACAGCATCTGCGAATACAACGCCGCAACCTATATTTTCAAGTCAAAGGACCTCTTTGAAGCCCTTGATTTCGTGCAGAACAGTACGGTCACAAACGAGAAATATCTCACCGACGTTCCCGAAATTCTTATGAACCACGGCAAAAACGTCAATGCCTACGTCTCACAGAAATCCGAAGAGATTCTCGGCGTAAATTCTCCCGCCGATCTCGCAATAGTTGAAAGCTATCTTACAAATAAATAAGGGCATCCTTCATGCCCTATACGCTGGTATGGCTCAGTGGTAGAGCAGCGCATTCGTAATGCGCAGGCCGTGGGTTCAAATCCCACTACCAGCTCCAAAAAATCCGTACACTATAGTGTGCGGATTTTTTTACTTATTACTTATTCACTCTTCACTACTACCTTAAAATGTTTGAGTACGGATTTTTTGTAAAGTAATAAGTAATAGTGAATAGGGAAGAAGTTTAGGTAGTTTTGCTTACGCAAAACAAAAATTTAAATATCTCTATGGTTCGGCTTTCCGACCATCTTTTTTCCTGCCTTTCTATATTCTTTCCATTTGGATTTGTTTGTTATATTTTAGTGCCGATTGCCCCCAAAATATAACAAGAGCGGAGGATTTTCCTCCGCTCTCATCTGTTCGACAAATTGGGATTTGACTGCTTGCTATTCTAATTCTATTTTCATTCCAAGCAACCTTTTTTTCGTTCGAACACTGTACTTTAAAGTATATGTCGCTATCCCATGAACAATTGCATCATGAATTTCCATGATTT
>JAZSLY010000197.1:0-18249 GCA_045535585.1 Eubacteriales bacterium | reverse complement strand
TACTCACCCCAAAACAAAACGGATATCGAAAGATATCCGTTTTTGTTTTGGGCTATGATAAAAGCGGGGGCTCGAACCCTGAGAGGGCTTTTTGCGTTAAGCCGAAGAACGCCGAACTCTTATTGGTTTCAAAAATGCTTTTCGCCCATATCTGCGTTACTTTCTATTGCAATACATAAAGTATTGCTTCAAGAAAGATGCCTTGATATGAACAAAAATCATTTTTTGAAACTTCCCGTGAACCGAGAGAAGATGATTTTTGAGGATAAATTTTTCTGCGAAACGCGGGGATACTTTATGTATTCCAAGTGACAAAGGAAAATTTAAACCAAAAAGGGCGTTTCTCGGCAATAATAGTTAGGCGTTCTTCGGTTAAAAACAGTTCGGGGAACTGTTTTTAGCAAAAAGTGCGAAGCCTTTAGGCTGAGCCATTAGTATGCAAGCGAAGCGAAGCAGACGGCGAGCCCCATTACTCACCCCAAAACAAAACGGATATCGAAAGATATCCGTTTTTGTTTTGGGTTATAGATAGAAGCAAATTAATAATGAATATTGAATATTGAATAATGAATAATTGTTGTTGAAAACCGCAAAGGCGGTTTTCTTCCTTATTTCCCGAAGCCGTTATTAGTCTTTTGCAAAAAACCAAAGCGTTTCGCCGATGGCGGACTCTTTGTCACTTAATCTGTAAATGCTGAGGATAACCACGTCTCCGTTAGTCTTTTTGTAGGTGAGCTTGGGCGTGTTGCCCTCTAAAAGCTGTTGCTTTAATGCGTCATAGTTAAGGAAGCTCATAAACGCTCTGTGGAAATCGGGGTCTACCAGGTCTTCTATGTATTTCGTCAGGAGTCTTGAAAAATGCTCCTCGTCCTCGTTGTAGCCTAAATATGCAGGCATTAAAATTCTGTGTGCTTCGTCGGTGTCAAGCGAAACGCGGTATATTCCGTTATAGTGCTCCTTCAAAACGGAGAGCATAGCATCAATTTCCCGTATGCCCGTTTTGATTTGTACGTAGCCCGTGTCCTCTGATTTTGACACGCTTTGTTGCTCTTTGTTTTGGTAATATTGTGCCTTTGCCTCGTACATACGTATTTCGGCTTCCTTCACCATTTCCTCGGTGTTAGAGTTTTGGGTTCTGTAAGACATACCGATTGCAACGTGATAGTCCATTGGTTTTAACTGACTCATCAGCTTTTCTATGCTGTTCTTCACCTCTGCCTGCTCGGAATTGCCAACGAATACCAAAAATTCGTCTCCGCCCATTCGGTAAATATGATGACCGAAGAATACCTCCTTTAAGGTGTTTGCAATATAAAGAAGCATTTCGTCGCCTGCAGCGTGACCGAACTTGTTGTTTCTAAGATGAAGCTCGTTGACGTCGATATAGATGCAGGAAAAGTTCTCGGGCTTCTGTTCGTCAAAGTCTAAAATATCCCTTTTGTAAGTGACGCGGTTGAAAACTCCCGTCAAGGAATCGGTGGTTGCGGCAATTTCCGTTTTGTTCAGGTGCTTTTTGTTGTAAATTGCAATGGAAAAGCAAACGGCGATATCCTCCAGAAGAATTCTTGTACCCCGGCTCTTCTTCGGATTGACACAGCCAAGAATGGTTGCGTGGTTATCCTTGCTCGTTACGGCGGCAAAGGAAATTTCGGAAATTCTGTGGTTTTTCAGAAAATCGTAAAAAGCGGGATTGGTCTTTTTAAGGTGTTCGTTTGGCTGTATGCACATAACGCCAACGGTTGCCTTGTTGATTTTGTGAAGCTCTGCGGCGTAATGCAATATTTCGGAAATGAAATATTTTCTCTCCTCGCCGTAAAGAATTACGTTCTCAAACTCAGGCATTGAATAATTGTAGTCCTCGCCGTCGGTATCAAAGAATATTGCCGACCTTGACCCCGAGAAAAGACAAACCTCCTTCAACGCCTTTGAAACGTTGTTCTCCTGCTGATTGATTTCCAGAAGAAGCCGTCTTGCGTTGGAGGCGCACATCATAGCGGAATTTCTGCGCTTTTCCGTTGCCATAAGACGCAAAGTATACGACACCATAATGATAACCATTATTAAAAATGCCGAGAGTAAAATTCTGGAAATGGTGTGGGTGTTGGCAAACACCTGAGAAGAGTATCTTGCAAGGGTTATTTTCCACCCAAGCTCCTCAAGAGAAGAATAATGCACGTACAGATCCTCTCCCGTATACGCCGAAACGAAGGACGTGTAGCCCGAGTCGCTTTCCAGCATTTCTTCATAGGAGAAGCCGTCGTTATATTGACGGTCCTTTAAAAACGAAATGTTTCCCGGCTTGTCGTGGATGGTATCAATAACGAGGTTTCCGCTTTCTTTATCGTAAACGAAAAGCTGTGCATCCAGCTCCTTTGCCATAGCGTTATATTTTTTGCCTATTACGTCAAGCTTGATAACGCCGTATAAAATTCCCACTACCTCGTCACCGTTCTTGATGGGAACGGCACTTCTTATAATGTCGTAGTTCTCCCGAGTAAGATCCTCCACTCTTCCGCTTATGTATTCGCCCTTTTCTTTTTCCTCCTCAAAGGAAATTTTTCCGTCAAGGCTTATGGTGCCCGCTTTCGTTACAAAGCAGTTGTCGGGGGTTAATATGCCTATGTTTTCTATCAGACCTATGGGCTTGAAGGACTCAAACATAAGCCCGTAGCTCTCGCCGTCGGAATAAAGCTTTGAAGCAAAGCTTGCCATTGTGGCAAGGTTTTCACGGTCGGATAAAAGCTGAAGCTCCATATCGTCCTTAATTTGCTTGGTTTGAATGTGAAGCATTTCATATGCTTCTTCCTCGGCTCTCTGGTAAAAATAACTAACCATAGCCAGAAAGACGGTACACAGTAAAATTACCGTAACAACCGTTTGAATAACGTTGGTCTGTCTATGTTTTTTCCTCTCGTACGTTAAAGCCATATCTATCCCTCAAAATAATATCATATAATAATATATATACATATAGTATATCACACAACGCTTGCTTTTTCAATACAATTTTATCAAAAAAGAAAAGTGAGCCCGAAAGTGCACAATAATTAGAATTTTAGCGGAAAATCCGCTAAACAAAATATGGTATTATGTGGTTTTAGCGGAAAATCCGCTAAAACCTATTAAAATTCAAGAGGTACAAATCGTAATTTGTACCTCTTTTCCTTAATCTTTCCAAAGGAAAGATATCATGTGCGTTGCAAATTTCATCCATCGAAGATGGATTTCATCGCGGCTTTGCTTTTGCCCGACAGGGCGACGAGAGTGCAAAGTGATGAATGATGAATGATGAATGCAAAATTAAGGAAGAGTTTAGCGGATTTTCCGCTAAACTCCTTAATTTCTATATTTGAAAATCGCTTGCGATTTTCTTCCTTAATCTTTCCGTAGGAAAGATATCATTTGCAAAGCAAATTTCATCCATCGAAGATGGATTTCATCGCGGTAAAACCGCGATTTCATCCATATTATACGGCGTTGTCTGATATACAAAGTAGTTAAGCCAGTTTGAGAAGAAGAGATTCGCGTGGGCGCGCCACTTGACAATGGGGTCACGGGTGTCGTCGTCCTCGGGGAAATAATTCTGGGGGACTTTTATTTCAAGTCCTGCCGTCTTATCCCTGAAATATTCTTTTTTCAGGGTGTCGGGGTCGTATTCCGAATGTCCCGTGACGAATATCTGCCTACCTCCTTCGGTCATACAGGAGTGAAGCCCCGCCACGTCGGAAAGAGTGAGTATTTTAAGCTCGGGCACACGCATTACGTCCTCCACGTTCACGGTGGTATGACGCGAGTGAGGAACGAAGAAAACGTCGTCTACTCCGCGATATAGGATAGCATTCTTGTGCACTACGCGGTGCTCGAAAACGCCGAACATCTTTTCGGGGAGCTTTTCCTTTTTGATGCCATAGTGGTAGTAAAGACCTGCCTGAGCGCCCCAACAGATGTGAAGGGTGCTGGTGACGTGGGTCTTTGACCACTCCATAATCTCGCAAAGCTCCTGCCAGTAGTCAACCTCTTCAAACTCCATAAGCTCTACGGGAGCGCCCGTAATAATCATTCCGTCGTACTTTCTGTGCTTTATTTCGTCAAACTCCTTATAAAAGGCAAGAAGGTGGTCGGAGGAGGTGTGGGTAGACTTGTGGGTGGCGGTCTGCAGGAACTCTAATTCCACCTGCAAGGGCGTGTTTCCGAGAAGCCTTGCAAACTGGGTCTCGGTAACGATTTTAGTGGGCATAAGATTGAGAAGCAGAATTCGGAGCGGACGAATATCCTGAGTCAATGCCCTTGTTTCCGTCATAACGAAGATGTTTTCGTCAATGAGGGTCTGTGTTGCAGGCAAAGAGTTGGGTATTCTGATGGGCATTATTATTCACCAACCTTTTCAAGAGCTGCAGAGAGGTCTGCAATAAGGTCGTCTGCGTTTTCAAGACCTACGGAAAGTCTTACGAGGTCGGGTGAAACGCCTGCCGCTTCAAGCTCTGCGTCGTTCATCTGACGGTGAGTGGCAGAGGCAGGGTGCAGACAGCAGGTCTTGGCATCGGCTACGTGGGTCTCGATAGAGGCAAGGCGGAGATTCTTCATAAAGAGCTCTGCCGCGCGTCTTCCGCCCTTTACGCCGAAGCTGACAACTCCGCAAGAGCCGAGGGGAAGATACTTCTGTGCAAGAGGGTAGTCACGGTCGGACTCAAGTCCGCTATACTTAACCCAGGAGATGCCGGGGTGCTTTTCAAGGAACTGTGCAACCTTCAGGGCGTTGGCGCTGTGGCGCTCCATTCTTACGTGGAGGCTTTCGATGCCGAGGTTTAAAAGGAATGCGTTCTGGGGTGACTGGATAGAGCCGAAGTCACGCATAAGCTGAGCCGTTGCCTTGGTGATAAACGCACCTGCAAGTCCGAAACGCTCTGTGTAGGTTACGCCGTGGTAGCTGTCGTCGGGAGTGCAAAGACCGGGGAACTTATCGGGGTACTTTGTCCAATCGAATTTACCGCTGTCAATGATACATCCGCCAACCGCAGCGCCGTGTCCGTCAAGATATTTGGTGGTGGAGTGGGTAACGATATCCGCTCCGAACTCAAAGGGACGGCAGAGGTAGGGAGTTGCAAAGGTGTTGTCTATAATAAGGGGCACGCCGTGCTTGTGAGCCATAGCAGCAAAGCGCTCTATATCAAGCACTACGAGTGCAGGGTTTGCGATAGTCTCGCCGAATACCGCCTTGGTATTGGGACGGAACGCCGCCTCCAGCTCCTCGTCGGTGGCGTAGGGAGAAACGAAGGTAAAATCAATACCCATTCTCTTCATAGTTACGGAGAAAAGGTTAAAAGTACCGCCGTAAATGGTGGACGCCGCAACCACGTGGTCACCGCAGGATGCGATGTTGAAGATAGAGTAGAAGTTCGCCGCCTGACCAGAGGACGTAAGCATTGCCGCCGTTCCTCCCTCAAGGTCGGCAAGTTTTGCCGCTACGTAATCGTTGGTGGGATTCTGGAGTCTTGTATAAAAATAACCGCTTGCTTCAAGGTCGAAGAGCTTGCCCATATCCTCGCTGGTGTCATACTTGAAGGTAGTAGACTGGATAATGGGTATCTGTCTTGGCTCTCCGTTTGAGGGAACGTAGCCCGATTGAATACATTTGGTCTCTATTTTGTAGTTTGACATATTTTTGTCCTCCTGTTGTTTTCTGCATTATAACACTATTTTGCGATTTTTGCAACAGTAAATCACCATTTTACTATGTCGCCGTTTTCGTAGTGCCAGAAAGAGCCGTCCTCCGCGGGCTTTCCTTCGGAATAGAAGGAAACCACGGGGGCAAGCTTCTGGTTGTTGTTCTTATTTATTATCGCCTGCCACTCCTCCTTCGTGCCCTCAAAGAAGGCGTTCTCCACGTCGGTGCCCTCGAAGGCGAAAGCGCTTATCTCGGTGAAGCTTTTTGGAATAACGACGCTCTTTATCTTTCCGCTGAATGCAAAGGCGCGGAATTCAAGAGCAGACATAGAAGAGGGAAGCACGAGTGTGTCGATAGCTTTGCAGGAGTAGAAGGCTTCGGGGTCAATTCTTTCAACGGTGTCAGGGAAAACGACCCGTCCCAGTGTATTGATACCTGCAAAGGCACGCGCCTTGATCTCACGCACGCCCTGTGGCACGATGACGTCCACAAGCTTCTCGCCGTTGATATAGAGCGTAGTCTTGTCAGAAATAATTCCTCCTCTTACGTCAAGGGAAAGCCAGCCTTCAAGACCGGTGTTGCAATGAAGCTCTGTTTCCTTCATATTTGAGGTGATGCAGTCGTCAAAGACCGTACCCACGGAATTTATCTCAACTCTTTCAAGAGAATCACAGCTTGAAAACGCGTAGTCCTCCACAAGCCTTACCTTTTCGCCGAAGGAGACCTCACGAAGACCTGTAAAGGTGAACGCGCCGTAGCCCACTTTTTCAAGGGAAGCGGGAAGGGTAACCTTTTCAAGAGCCCGACAGGAATCAAAGGCGTTATCGCAGATAATTCTCACCGAGTCGGGAAGGTTTATTTCTTGAAGCTTCGAGCAGAAGCGGAACGCACCGTCGTCTATTATCTCCACGGTTTCGGGAAGAGTGACCTTCTCAAGCTCGCTACAGCCGTCGAAGGCGTAGGCGGGAATTACACGAAGGGGCGCTTCTATAACCACGCTCTTTATAGTGTTATTGCGGTCAAAGGTACCGCGGTCAATATGGGTAATGGTGTCACCCTTGGGGCTCTTTTCGGGGATAAAGAGCTCCTCTGCCACGATGTCAGAGGTCTTTATTTTGCCTATACGGCAGGTGCCGTCGCCGTTGGAGGTGTACCTAAAGCCCGTGTCGAAGTCGTAGTGGGTGTTCGCCTGAAACTTCATTATCATTTCTTCAAAGGCGCTTGCCCCTGCGAAATGCTCCTCCCACTCGCTTTGAGTGCCGTTGTAGTACACGGTAGCGTCCATACGCGCCACGCCGTTGAAGGCGGACATCTCGGCAGAGGTGAGATTTGCCGAGACGGTTATCTCACGAAGCGCCGTACAGCCCCTAAAGGTGTCGTCCTTGAGAGAGGTAATTCTTTCGGGTAGAGTAATGCTTTTAAGCGCCGTACAATCCTCAAACGCACCCCCTCGTATTTCGGTAATTGTGTTTGGAAGGTATATATCCTCAAGCGCCTCGCACTTTTCAAAAGCTCCGATGCCAATATATTTCAGGGTTTCGGGAAGAGCAACGCTTTTCAGCGCCGTACATTCCTTAAAGGCGTACTTATCAATACCCTCCGTGTTCTTACCGAGGGTAACACACGTAAGATTTTTACAGCCCGTAAAGGCGTACTCGGGAACGACTGAAAGGGTGTCGGGCAGAGTGACCGTGTGTATACCACGGCAGGCTTCAAAGGCGCCCTTGCCGAGAGTAGTAAGGTCGGGAAGCGAAAGATAGCTCAAGCCGTTGCACTGGAAGAATGCGTACTCGCCTATCTTCTTCAGGCTCTTGGGGAAGGTTACGCCGTAAAGCTTGTGGCATCCTCTGAAGGCATTATCGCCTATTTCGGTAACGCTGTCGGGGAGATTTATAACTTCAAGAGCTGCGCAATCCCTGAAAGCGTCCTCTCCAATCTTCTCAATTCCGTCGGGGAGGAACACTCTCTGAAGCCTTGGAAACTCCCTAAAGGCAAGGGTTTCAACCCCTTCTGCCACAAACGCCGTTTTAGCGTAGCGCACGCCGAGGTTTAGCGACATATCTATGCCGATATCCACAACCTCAAGGCTTTGACAGTCGATAAATTCGTTGTCGTCAACCTTTTCGATGGTTGTGGGAATCTTCAGGTATTCGATAGAGGTACAGCCTGCAAAGGCATCTTTTCCTATTTCGGTTATGCCCTCGCTTATGTATACTCGCCTTATGGAAAGGTTGTCCTTGAAGGCGGTCATTGCAATTCTTCCTACGGGCTTTCCGTTATAGGTGGAAGGAATTATCAGGGTGTCGCCCGAGACGCTTCCTATTCCTGCAACGTAGTAGGTCTTGCCGTCCTCGGTGTTGAATTCAAGCTCGCCCTCGGCTTCGGCAAAAATTGCTTCGGCAACGCAGTCGTAGTCAACGGTGAGGGTCAAGTCCCTGTCCCCCGAGAGTATCTCGCCGTTGCCGTTCTGCCAGTAGAGGAAAGCCCCGTTTTCTCTCTCCTCTGCCGTAACGGTCACACTCTCTCCAATTTCAAACGCCTTAACGCTCGTGCCGTCCTCAAAATAAGCTCCGCGAACTTCCAGCGTGGGCTTCGGTATGGACACCTCGAAGTCCTCGTCGGGAATATATTCTCCACCCTCCGTCTCCCCCTGCACCTCGGGCTCGGTGGGCAAAACAATCTCTTCCTGCACCTCTCGCTCGGTGTCAGGGCTACCCTCCGTCTCCGTCCTTTCGTCACCGCAGGCGCAGGTGAAAATCATACTTAGCACAGCTGATAAAATCAAAAACCTTTTCATAATATACTCCTTAAAATAAATTATATTTTGAACTCGTGCAAACTCGATATGATATAAATTCCTTTTCACGTGCCGAAAGGCACATATCGCATCCGTCAAGGATATATCGCACCAAAGGTATATCCTAAATTCCGCGAGGAATTTATATCGCTGATTTCAACTTTGTTGAATTCATTATTGGCGATATACTCACTTCGTTCGTGCGATATATTTTCATTTCATTCAAATGCGATATAACTCCGCGTTGCGTCGTTGCGATATGATATAAATTCCTTTTCACGTGCCTAAAGGCACATATCGCTTCCGTCAGGATATATCGCACCAAAGGTATATCGCACCAAAGGTATATCGCAAATTCCGCGAGGAATTTATATCGCTGAATTCAACTTTGTTGAATTCAAATTATCTATACAAATGGAAACCGTTGCCCACAATCTGCTGAGCCTCGGAATAGATAATAAAGACGCTTTCGTCAAATTCCTTGACCTTCCTCTGAAACTCGGGAATCTCGGAATTTTTAAGGGCGCAGAGAAGCACCTGATTGCTCTTTTCGGTATAAACGCCCGTGGCGTTTATCCTCGTCACGCCTCTCGGAGAGGTGGAAACGAGAAAGCGTGCCATTTCCTCACCCTTGGAGGTAATGACGAAGGCAAGCTTTGATACGTTCATCTTGGAAATCAGCATATCCACCGCATAGGTAGAAATGAAAAGCGCCATAATGCCGAATAAGGCAAGGTCTATTTCCCCGAAGGCAATAAGGGAAGCAAGAATTACGACCCCGTCAACCACCATAAGAAGCTTGCCGATGGAAATGCTTGGAATAAAGTGCTGAATAAGTCTTGCCGCAATATCCGTACCGCCCGTAGATGCGCCCGACAGAAAGGCAATTCCTATTCCAACTCCGTAGAGCACCGAGCCAAAGACGGTTGCAAGGAAGGGGTCGGCGGTAACTGGGGGCAGATATGAGAGAAGCTGAACGAAAACGGATATTCCCGCAGCGCCCAGAACTGTTTTAAAAACAAAACCCCGTCCGAGAACGATAAGCGCCGCGGCGAGAAGCACAACGTTTATCACGCCGTACACAAGACCGGGGGCAACCCCGAAGGTGTGAAAGGCAACGGTGGCAAGACCCGACACGCCGCCGCTGACGATTTTCGCAGGTATGTAGAAAAGGGAAACTCCCATAGCGGTAATGAAGGAGCCTATCACCGTGAGAAGCATTGATTTAAAGTTAAAATTCTGTTTTTTCATAATATACATCCTTTCCAAATACGTATTCTACAACTTTTTTGCCGAATAATCAATAGCTTACTACACAAAAAAGAGAAAAATATTCGCCTTTTTCCGTTTTTCTCCCCTGAATTTCTTCCCTTTGAAGCCTTGTGCCAAATATTTTCTGTAATCTGCAAAAATATTTCATATTCCCACTTTACAAAATCGGTTTTTTAGGGTACAATAATATGAGAGAAAATAATGGTGAGGGAAAGAAAATGGAAGTAAAATATAAAAGAGTTTTAATTAAGCTTTCAGGAGAGGCAATTTACGGAAACGATATTGCGGAATATACCACCGATAAGGAGGGTCGCCGCGTTGTAAAAAGCGTTCCCATCATCGACAGAAAGAAGCTTGACGCCATCTGCGCCGAGATAAAGAAGGTAGTGGAGCTGGGATGTGAGGTTGCCATAGTTATCGGCGGCGGAAACATCTGGCGTGGAGGCAGGCTTGGCGAGGGCTTTGACAGGACCCGTGCCGACCATATGGGTATGCTTGCCACCGTTATCAACTCTATTGCTCTTTCCGAGACACTTGAGGGTATGGAGGTTGCCACCCGCGTTATGTCCTCGGTTGAGATGCCTCAATTTGCCGAGACCTACATAAAGGCGAGAGCCACAAGCTACCTTTCAAAGAAGAAGGTAGTCATCTTTGCAGGAGGCTCGGGAATTTCCCATATGACCACCGATACCGCCTGCGTTCTGCGTGGCGTGGAAATTGACGCCGACGTGGTAATGCTTGCAAAGAACATTGACGCCATATACACCGCTGACCCAAGGCTTGACCCCACCGCCGTGAGAATACCAAGGCTTGATTACAGCGAATTTCTGGCAAAGGGACTGAAGGCTATCGACGCTACTGCGGCGGCGTACGCTATGGAAAACAATATGCCCCTTCTCCTCTTCGGACTTGACAATCCCGAAAACATCGTTACCGCCATCACGGGCGGTAAAACAGGTACTGTTGTAGAAAAAATAAACTGATATATTGAAAGGACTAAATTTATGAAAGCTAATCTTAAAGATTTTGAAGCAAAAATGCAGAAGTCTGTTTCTGCCCTTGAAACAGAGCTTAAGGGAATCAGAGTAGGCCGTGCAAGCGCCGCCGTACTCGATAAGATTTCGGTTGACTACTACGGAAGCGCAACCCCCATAAACCAGATTGCCGCCGTATCGACAAGCGACGCACGCACCCTCGTTATTTCTCCTTGGGACGCATCTACCGTAAAGGAGATTGAAAAGGCTATTCTTGCCTCCGACCTCGGTATCACACCCCAGAACGACGGCAAGGTTATCCGTCTTACCTTCCCCTCACTCACAGAGGAGAGACGCCGTGAGGTTTCAAAGCAGGTTGCAAAGTGCGGTGAGGATGCCAAGGTTGCTATCCGTAATATCCGCCGTGACGCCAACGACTTCTTGAAGAACGAAAAGAAGGCAGGCTCGCTTACCGAGGACGACGTAAAGTCGGGTGAAAAGGACGCTCAGGACCTGACCGACAAGTACGTTAAGAGCATTGACGCTCTCGTCAGCGCAAAGACAGCAGAGGTTATGGAAATTTAATGGGTATTTTCTCATTATTTAGGGACAATAAAAAAACAAGCGGCGGAGCAAACCCGCCGCTTCGTCATATTGCCTTTATTATGGACGGAAACGGCAGATGGGCGAAAAAAAGAGGTCTGCCCAGAGAGGTAGGCCACAGATACGGCGCCGAAGCCTTCAAGAAGATAACCGAATACTGTCTTGAAAGAGGGGTGGAAGTGGTTACCGTCTATGCCTTTTCCACGGAAAACTGGCGCCGTCCGAAAAGCGAGGTTGACGGGATTATGCGTCTCTTCGTGGAGTACCTGAAGGACGGTCTGAATAAGAACTGGAAGACCCCTGCCCACATAAGATTTCTCGGCGACACCTCGGTTTTCTCCGAGGAAACGAGGGCGCTTATAAAGGAAATCGGCGAAAAGAGCTCTATTCACTCTCAGGTACTTAATATCGCTATCAACTACGGCGGACGGGACGACATTCTCCACGCCGTAAACACACTTATTTCGGAGGGTAAGAGAGAAATTTCTGCCGAGGATATAAATTCCCGTCTCTACACCGCAGGGCTTCCCGAGCCCGACCTTGTCGTAAGGACGGGGGGCGAGTGGAGACTGTCGAATTTCCTTACCTGGCAGTCTACATATTCCGAATTATACTTCACCAAGACCCTCTGGCCCGATATGACGAAGCACGACGTAGACCTGGCGTTTGAGTTTTTCGAGGGGCGTGAGCGCCGTTTCGGAGACGTCAAGGCGAAAAAGCGCTGACCCAATAACAAATATAGGAGTTCTTATGAAAACGCGAATTATCACCGCCATCGTGGCGCTAATAATATTTGTTCCCGTGTTGATTTTTGCCGACACCACCCTTTTTGCCTCCGTCACTCTTATCAACCTTGCCCTTGCACTTCTGTCGGCGGTAGGGGCGCTTGAAGCAATAAAATGTATCGGGGAGAAAAACCGCTTCGTTATCCTTACTTGTACGGCTTCGGCTTTTCTTCTTCCCCTTTTCACCACGGCGTCCCTTGGCTTTTACACTCCCGTCTTTATCGCACTTCTTTTCATTCTTCTCTTTGCGGGAGTTGTTAAAAATAAGAGCCTGACCTGCACGAATATCCTCAACGCTACGTCCCTTATCTTCTACGTAACCGTCTCCTTCGGTGCTATTGCAGTTATCTACAATACCGACGTGAGAGTTTTCCCTCTCATCTTCATAGGTGCTTGGGTCACCGACACCTTTGCATATTTTTCGGGCTACTTCTTCGGCAAACACAAGCTTATCGAGGCTATCAGCCCCAAGAAAACCGTGGAGGGCGCAGTGGGAGGCTCACTTGCCACCACCCTCGTCTTTGCGCTCTACGCCTACTTTATGACGAATAATATCACTACCACCCTCGTCTTTGCGCTCGTGGGTCTTATCGCCAGCATCGTGTCACAATTCGGCGACCTTGCGGCGTCCCTCGTGAAGCGAAGCTGGGGCATCAAGGACTTTGGCTCTCTTTTCCCGGGTCACGGAGGAGTGCTTGACCGCTTCGACTCAATTCTTGCCGTCAGCGCATTTCTCTATATCGTAATACTTTTCACAAGGTTGTAATGCTATGACAGAAAAATTAGCTCTGCTCGGCTCAACGGGCTCAATAGGAACGCAGACAATAGAGGTGGCAAGAGAAAAGAAAATCAGGGTAACCGCCCTTGCCGCCCATTCAAATATAAAAAGATTAGAGGAACAGATAAGGGAGTTTTCCCCCGCGCTCGTAGCGGTGGTGGACGAAAATGCAGGGCGCGACCTGCGTGTCCGTGTAGCCGACACCTCCACCCGCGTGCTTATAGGTGAGGAGGCGGTGGAAGAGGTGGCAAACGCCTCCGACGCCGACACCCTACTCAATTCCCTTATGGGTCGTTGCGGTATCCGTCCCACTCTTTCCGCTATCAATTCGGGCAAGAATATTGCCATGGCAAATAAAGAGCCTCTCGTAGCGGCAGGCGATATCATTCTCTCTGCCGTAAAGGAAAAGGGGGTCTCCCTTCTTCCCGTAGACAGCGAGCACTCGGCTATATTCCAATGCCTTGACCAATCCCATAATAGTCCTGCCTTCATAAAGCGCCTTATTATCACGGCGTCGGGAGGACCCTTTTATTCAAGGACGAGAGAGGATTTGAAAAACGTGACTCTCGCCGACACGCTCCGCCACCCCACCTGGTCTATGGGTGCTAAAATTACCGTAGACTCGGCAACTCTTATGAATAAGGGCTTGGAGGTTATCGAGGCGGTGCGCCTTTTCGGCGTGCCCTCGGAGAAAATCGACGTTACGGTGCACCGACAGAGTATAGTGCACTCTATGGTAGAATTCGTGGACGGCTCCGTCCTTGCACAGATGGGCAACCCCGATATGAAGCATTGTATCGCCTTTGCCCTTACCTATCCTGAAAGGCGTGAGGCAATTTTTAGACCCCTCGACTTTACCACCGCCTTTTCACTTACCTTTGCGCCTCCCGACGAGGAGACCTTCACCCTTCTTCCTTTAGCAAGACGGGCGGTTTCACGGGGTGGCAACGCTCCTGCCGTAATGAATAGCGCCAACGAGGCGGCGGTGTCCCTCTTTTTGCAGGAGAAGATAAGATTCCTCGATATATTCACTCTGGTGGAGGACGCTGTGAGGGATATAGAATTCACCCCTGCGGTGACCCTCGACTCTCTTGAAAGGGACGACGCCCTTGCCCGTGAGTACGTTATGAATAAAGCAGGTGTCAAAGGCATAAACTAACCTGAAACAATCTTTTCGGAGGAAAAAATGTTCTGGAAAATCATATTAGCCCTGCTCTTTTTCGGTCTTATGATACTTTCCCACGAGTTCGGGCACTTCATCACCGCCCGACTTTTCAAGGTGGGCGTTTTTGAATTTGCTATCGGTATGGGGCCGAAAATAATTTCAAAGAGAAGCAAAAGGTCGGGCACTCTCTATTCTATCCGTGCACTTCCCATAGGAGGCTTCGTCAGCCTTGAGGGTGAGGACAGCGACGTGGATAGTCCCTCGTCCCTCTCCCGTAAGCCCTGGTGGCAACGCCTTATCGTTCTCGTGGCAGGCTCTTTTATGAATATCGTCACGGCGGTGGTGGTGATGTTCATTCTCCTTTCCCTCTCGCCCTTTTACCCCACCACCTATATTGCCGACCGTGAGGGCTACTCGGTTATTGCCGACTCGGTGCTCTCGGACTACGGCGTTCAGGACGGGGACAAAATTCTTGAAATTGACGGCGAAAAAATGAACGTCTGGCAGGACGTGTCCTATAAGATTATGACCGACGGCATAAAACCCCTCGATATCCTTTTGGAGCGTGACGGAGAAGAAATTCTTCTCACCGACGTCTCCTTCAAAACCGAGGAGGTGGAGGGAATTCTCTGCGGAGTGGTGGACTTTGCCCCCCTCTACCGTGAAAAAACGCTCCCCTCTCTTATCAGCGAGGCGTTTTACCAATCCTTCTCCACGGTGAAGATGATTATTTCTTCCCTTGTGGATTTAGTTACGGGCAGATACGGGCTTGAGGCAGTTTCGGGTCCCGTGGGAACGGTGACGGTTATCGCAGAAAGCGCATCACAAGGTATCAGAAGCCTTATGTTCCTTTTCGTTTTCATTAGTATGAACCTCGGTATATTCAATCTTCTGCCCATACCCGCCCTTGACGGTGGCAGAATTTTCTTCGTGCTCCTTGAAGCGCTTCGCGGAAAGCCCATAAAGCCCGAGCACGAGGGCTACGTTCACGCCGTAGGAATGGTGCTTCTTTTAGTATTTATGGCAGTAGTAATGGTCAGCGATATAATAAAGTTAGTATAAAGGATTTCTATGAGAAAATTAACGAGAAAAATCAAGGCAGGTAAAATAGAAATAGGCGGACTCTCGCCCATTTCGGTACAGTCGATGATATCCGCCGACCCTCACGACCGTGAGGCGTGCGTGAGGGATATATTGCGTCTTGCGGGTGCTGGGTGCGACGTTATCCGCTTCACTCTCCCCGACGTCGACGCAACGTCGCACATTCCCTACTATAAAGAGGCGGTGCGCGACTACAAGGTGGCGCTTGTGGGCGACGTGCATTTCGACCACAGAATAGCACTTGCCGCCGCAAAAGAGGGAATTGATAAAATAAGAATTAACCCCGGCAATATCGGCTCATCTGACGCCGTTCGCCTTGTGGCAAACGAGTGCCGTGAGCGTGGAATACCCATAAGAATTGGGGTAAACAGCGGTTCTCTTGAGAAAAAGCTCTTTGAAAAATACGGCTCTCCCACCTCCGACGCTCTCGTTGAGTCGGCTCTCTCGGAAATCGCACTTTTGAAGGAATGTGACTTTCACGATATCGTGGTTTCGGTAAAGTCCTCCGACGTTACGACAATGATAGACGCCTACCGAAAGCTGTCGGAAAAATGTGACTGTCCTCTGCATCTTGGCGTTACCGAGGCAGGCACACTCAAAAAGAGCCTTATCAAGTCCTCGGTGGGTATCGGTACTCTTCTCTCCGAGGGGATAGGCGACACACTGCGTGTCTCCATTACCGACGACATTGTGGAAGAAGTTCTTGCAGGACGGGAAATTCTCTCCTCACTCGGACTCTACACGGGAGGCTCCTTTGACATAACCTCCTGCCCCACCTGCGGAAGAACGAAAATTGACCTTGTAAGAATAGCCAAGGAAATAGAGTCGGCGCTGGAAAAGACCCGTCCTATTGAGAATAGACGCCTGCGCGTTGCCGTTATGGGATGCGTGGTAAACGGACCGGGCGAAGCAAGAGAAGCCGATATCGGCGTTGCGGGAGGCGTGGGCGAAGCGCTCCTTTTCAAGAAGGGCGTGCCCGTATGCAAAATACCCGAAGACAAAATAGTTGAAGTATTGCTTGAAGAAATAGAAAAAATGAGGAATTGAAATTGGATTTTGAGAGAAACAAAATTTCCCTTGCCGAGAAGCTTTCCAAGTATGCCCCCGACGGTATCAAAAGAAGCCTTCTTGAAGGGATATACGAGTATAAATGCGCGGTAAATAAGGATGCCCGTACCATTCTGATACATATTTACTCCGACCGCCTTTTGCAAAAGGCTCTGCTTTATGAAATAGAAAATGAAATCAAAACGGCTTATGACATAAATTCCTGCTTTATTATGCCCCACTACCCGAAGGAGCTTTTCACCGAGGGCTACTATACCGAGCTTATCTCGGAGATGCGCCGCAACACCGCCTTTGCCTGCGGATTTTTCGATAACGGCAAAATGGTGCTCTCGGAGGGGGAAATCACCTTCACTCTGGACTCGGGGCTTGGGGAGCTGCCTCAGGACGCCGACTGCGCCAAAATACTCGGGAATATAATCAAAAGCGAATTTGACCTTGATTTAAAGGTAAAAATAGAAAACACCTCTCCCTTCGATATGAAGGCGTATATTGCCGACTCGGAGCATACCATCTCCCTGCCTCCCGTTGTGGAGACGGCGGAGGAAAAGAAGACCGAGGTCTATTCCCTTGTGGAAGAGCCGAGTGTGGAGGAGGAAGAGGAAACGGAGGATACTCCGTCAAGCACCGAATATTTCCACTCGGGCTTCCTTGACTTTTCACTTGCCGAGAAAAAGCTCGTTTACGGAAAGGAAAGAAAGAAGGATACCCCTCTTATTCCCATAAAGGATATTTTCAAAAAGAGCCCTAAGACTCTCGTTGCGGTCTGCGGAAAAATCTTTTTCGTAGATGCAAGAGAAACGAGGTCGGGGGATAAGACTATCGCCACGGTACAGATTACCGACGAGAGCGCCTCGGTTGGCATCAAAATCTTCGGCGATACGGAGGTGTGGAAGGCTTCAAAGGGCTCTCTTAAAGAGGGCTCGGCGGTGGAGGTCATAGGTCAGGTGGACTTTGACTCCTACGAAAACGAAACCGTTATCAAGCCTCAAAGCATCTATTCCGTAGAGCTTCTCGCGAGAGTCGACGACGCCGAGGAAAAGCGAGTGGAGCTTCATATTCACTCCACCCTTTCGGCGATGGATGCCGTAGTTACCCCGACACAAATTGTAGAGACGGCGCACAAGTGGGGACACAGGGCGGTTGCCATAACCGACCACGGCAACGTTCAGGGCTTCCCCGACGCTATGCTCACCGCTGACAAGCTTGGTATGAAGGTGCTCTACGGACTTGAAGCCTACTACGTGGACGACACCGCAAGAGCCGTCTATGGCGACTCAAGCGCCGACTTTGAAAAGGACACCTTCGTTATCTTCGATATAGAGACCACGGGTCTTTCCGCCCTCACCTGCAATATCACCGAAATAGGTGCGGTAAAATACAAGGGAGGACAGGTGATTGACACCTTCTCCACCTTCGTAAACCCAGGTCAGCCCATACCCGAAAACATTACCGAAATTACGGGCATTACCGACGATATGGTAAAGGACGCCCCCGACGTCAAGACGGGCGTTTCACGCTTTTTGGAGTTCTGCGGAAACGATATTCTCGTTGCCCACAACGCCAACTTTGATACAAGCTTTATAAAGAAGGCGGCAGAGGACTACTCTATCCCCTTCAACAACCCCTACCTTGACACCCTCGCCCTTTCCCGTCACATCAACACAGACCTGAAAAAGCACAAGCTTGACACCCTGCAGGAATACTACGGGCTTGAAGCCTTCAATCATCACCGTGCCCTTGACGACGCCGAAATGCTTGCAAAAATTTTCCAGTGTATGTGCAAAAAGCTGAAAAAAGAGGGCGTTGCCAATATCAACGATATGGTGCTCGCAATGTCGGAAAAGACCGACCCGAAAAAACTGCGCCCATACCATATGATAATACTCGTCAAGACTCAGGCAGGTATGCAAAATCTCTACCGCATCATCTCCGAGTCCTACCTCTCCTACTTCTACCGTCAGCCGAGAGTTCCCAAAACTCTCCTTGAAAGGTATAGAGAGGGACTTATTATAGGCGCCGCCTGCGAGGCAGGCGAGGTGTA
>JAZSLY010000106.1:0-12940 GCA_045535585.1 Eubacteriales bacterium | reverse complement strand
GTGTCCATATTGGGCGCTTTATTCCTGATGGCCTTTGCGCCTGAAATGAAGAATTTCTTGTTAACAAGCAATACGGGAACTGTAAGAAGAAGCTGTGTAAACGCCAGAGGGAGAGCGCCCGCCGTACCCTTGAAGAAGGGTAACTCGGGCAAATGAAGCATATGCCCCATTGAAATATACATCAATACGAAAAGAAGCGCAAAGGAAACTGCAAGTCTTTTTTTAACCTGCTCCTCCTCGCTTTTTTCCACCTTTTCCTCACGCTTTTCTTCCTTTTCAAGCCTTGCTTCAAAGCCTGCCTTGGTAACGGCGCGGATTATGTCCTCCACGGTAGTCTTGTCTTCGTCGAAGGTGCAGAGCATCGTCTTTCCAAGAAGATTTACGCTGACGCTCTCCACGCCCTCCACTCTGCCAACTGCTCTCTCCACCGAGGCAGAGCAGGCAGAGCAGCTCATTCCTTCAACTATGAAAATCTTTTTTGTCATTTTTCTCTCCAATTTATTCGATAGTGATAATCAATGCGTCAAAGGCGGGAATGGCGTCGGGGTTGCCGTAGAGCACCTCTTTTGCCTCTGCCTTTTTAAAGGTGAGCATTGGATTTTGCGGTGATGCGCTGTGATTTATAGCAACTATAAACCGTCTGCCCTCCTCCTGATATTCGCCAAGGGCGATATAGGGGTTTGCGCTGGTAACCGCCTTTCTTTCAAGAAGCTCGGCAAAGCATTTTTGATACAGCTTGTATATTCCCGTATCAAGAGAGTCTATTCTGTCGAGTATCATTTTTTCCAAAGGGAAATTAAGGTATATAACTTTGCCCGAGCCGAAGCTGTTTTCAAGAACTGCAGGTCTGCCTGCCGTGTCAGAAAGGATAACCTTAGCACCGCACGCCTCTATATCAAAGCTTCTTGACGAGGTAAGTCGAAGCCTTTCCCCTTCAAATTCAAGCTCCCTCGCCTCGCCCGAATACGCCGAGTCCAGCACACGAATACCTGCAAAATCCGAGAGCTCCGAAATAAAAGCCTGATTATTGGAAATATATAACGTAGCGCCCTCTTTGACCCGACGGCGAAGGGAGTCAAAATCCTCACGGTTGATAAAGTCAACCGACGGAAGCATATAAACGTCGCAATTCGGTATTTCGTCCTCACAGTAGGCGAAGTCGATATCAATTCCTGCCTCCTTGGCAAGACAGTAGGTCATATAAGCCACGCCCCATTGGTCCTGCTTCTTTGTAAGAATACAAACGGCGTCGGGCTTGGGCTTGGCAGGGCTGATGCCCAAGGATGACATCGTGCGGGAAAACTTTTCCATTTCAAGAAGCACGGGCTTGGGCTTGCCGCATGATGTCAGCATACCAAGCTCTACCTCGCACATCTGCCATGCGTATGGCGGATTGGTAAGACCCGTTTGGTCGGAGGCGCACCACCAGAGAACGCCGATGGCACCGTTAAAATAGTTGGAAAATAGGTTGCACCTTAAAAAGTCCCCTGCAAGCTCGTCACTGCACACCATAGGACCGAGAGTACCTATCTCCTCCACCAAAGCAGGCTTGCCCGATATATCGGAATACAGCTTCGTTTCGCAGGTTGCGTGGAGGGTGGTCCTTAAAGTACCGATGCCCGTTTTGTTGGCGTGGGGGACGAAAACGGGATAGGGGTGGGTGGTGAGTATATCGGTTGCATCTCCCTGCTCACAAATACGCCAGAGAGCCGAGTCGAAGCCGAGTCCGCAGAGTCCCGATATAACGGGGCGTGTAGGGTCGGATGCCTTGATAGCGTTGGATATCATCATGCTCCAGGAGTATGCCTCCATATGACTTTCCGCCTGCCACATACAGTTGCACTCGTTGCCAAGGTCCCACGCGTATATTGTGTCCCTCTCCTTAAAGGCGGATACGAAGCCCTTGATGAATTTTTGCTCGAAAACCTGAGCGGTAGGGTCGGTGAATAAATTCTTGTTGTTAAGCGCTTCGGGAATGAAGAGTCTGCCACTCATCCAACCCGTCAGAAGCCCCACGATGAGTCTAACATTATATTTGTCGCAGATATCGCAGAATTCGGCAAAGCGCGTCATCATTTTTTCGTCGAGATAATATGGGTTTTCGCTCTCGTCACCGCTTCTCATACGATATTCAACCGTCTCCCCTCTCAAGCCGTACATAGCCACAACGGGTTGAAAGTCACGCCAATTAGGGAAAACTCTGAGGTAAGAGACGCCGTGTGACGACAGGACTTTAAGGTCGCGTTCAATATGCTCGGGGGAAAAATCCACCCACATATCCGTACCTGCGTTTGATGCCCAATAGTTACATCCAAGCAAAAACTCCATATCTTTCTCCTTTGAAAAGTGATATTACACCTTAATTATAATACTTTTTCCCGCGCTTTTCAAGAGCTATAATTAACTATTGCCAAAAAAGTTAAAATGTGGTAAAATATACAAGAAAAAATTATTTAAAAATAATGTGACCTTTTAATGCGCTCATGCGTGTTTAGGATAGGAGGTACAAATGAACAGTTCCGCAAAGGAGCTTTTCGAGGTTGTGTACGACAAATACTCCAATATGTTATATAGACTGTCTCTGTCTCACCTTCTTAACCGAGAGGATGCAGAGGATGCAGTTCACGACGTTTTCGTGAAATACTACCACTCTAACCCCCGGTTTTTCAGCGATGAGCACGAAAAGGCGTGGTTTGTGAGGGTGACTATCAATCAATGCCACGATATTGCACGGAAAAGAAAAATCAGGACTCACGCACCGCTTGAGGACGCCGAGGACGTATGTGCTGAAATCGGAGGCGGTGAGATGACGGATATGGTTTTGCATCTGGAGGACACCTACAAGACCCCGATATTGCTTCATTATTACGAGGGATATAGTATAGAAGAATGTGCAAGAATATTAAGGATATCGGTATCCGCTGTTAAGATGCGACTGGCAAGGGCAAGAGAAAAGCTGAAAATTGATTTTTCAGATAACCTATAAGGAGGTGCTGCCCTATGATTAGCACAAAAGATATAAATGCTTATTTAAGCATAAAAGCCCCCGATACTCTGAAAGAAAGAGTTATGTCGGCGGTGAACGAAAAAAACAATCGCATTTCCTCGACAGTCCAAACGTACTATGCCATTGCGGCGGCAGTTATAATAATAGTTGCGTCCTTTGTGTTTTTCCCAAGTGCAAAGACAAACCTCTATTTTGAAGGCAACCGTGTAAACAAGGATGCCATTATGCTGACTGCAGTACAAAATAACGCCAGAATTGCCCCGTTATCGCTTAACGATATCAGGGATTTTGAATTCACCTTAAAAACAGGTACCGAAGCAAAAATTTCCGTGTCTCACGGAATTCTGTCCTCGGGCGACGCGTCGGACAGAGAGCTTACTCTCTCTCACGACGGAAAGCTTACCTGGACGGTAGACCTTGAAGAAAGCACGGAATACTTCATTACTATTGAAACGAAAAGCAGAACCGACACATATTGTATTTCAAGAAACCAAAGCGGCGAGCTGTCGCTGAGAAAAAAATAATTTTTAAACCGAAAGGAAAAAACAAAATGAAAAAGCTTTTATTTATCCTTGCTGCAATCGTAATGTCCACTTCCCTTTTAATCTCTTGCGCTTCCGAAAAGCCCGAAGAAGAAGTTGAAAACAACGACACAGTTGTTGAAACACCCGTTGAGACTCCCGATGAAGAGGTTGAGACCCCTGACGAGACACCCGTTGAGACTCCCGATGCTCCCGCAGAAGTAAGCAAGCTTGACGGATATCTCGCCGCTATTACCGAAAAGGTTCCTACACCCTTTATGGCAGGTCCCGTACCCTTCGACCTTGCAAACGACGAATACAATATGATCACCTACTACACGGGTCTTGCTGATGCAAGCGCAGTAGACAGCGTTGCAATCTACGAGTCAATGATAGGCTCTCAGGCTTACTCTCTCGTTCTCGTTGACGTTAAGGACGACACAGCTGCAAGTGAGGTTGCGACCCAGATGCACAACGGCATCGACCAGAGAAAGTGGATGTGCGTTGAGGCAGACCAGATAAGAACGGTTGTATCAGGCGATACAGTAATGCTCATTATGATCGACTCTCAGCTTGAGCTCAGCGTTGACGATTACGTAAATGCATTCGTTGAGGTTGTTGGCGAGGTAGAGTTCGAGGCACAGAAGAACTAAAAAGGCTGGGCTGTAAAAAAAGTGTAGAACGAAAAAACGAGGTGAAAAAGCATTCTAATATGCTCTAAACCTTAAAATAAAGTAAGTTTATTTATGGGTAGTAAAATTTGTTAAACCAAATTTTACAAAAAATATATTCGTTTTTTCTTTGCACGACTCTCGCTACTGCCGTACAATCGTACGGCGACGAGCGTCGATTCGTGCAATCTACCTCTTTTTTAGGCGCCCTTAATAAATCATAAGCAAAAATACGCGGGGAGTGTAAAAATACACTCCCCATTTTAAAGCAAAGGTGGTGAAACAGTGCTTTTTTCCGGAATTCCGTTTCTCTTTTATTTTTTGCCGATAGTGGTTATTCTGTACTTTTTAGTGCCGAAATGCCTCAGGAATACCGTCCTCTTACTTTCCAGCCTTGTTTTCTACGGCTGGGGTGAGCCCAAATACGTATTCCTGATGATAGCCTCTATTATTACGGGATATATTTTCGGTATGGCAATCGACAAGTCGAAGAAAAAGAGCACCAAGAAAATATGGCTTACTCTCTCGGTGGCATCAAGCGTTATTATTCTGGGCTTTTTCAAATACGCCGATTTCTTTATCGACAATTTCAACGCGGTAACGGGTCTGTCGCTTCCTCTTTTGAAGATTGCGCTTCCAATCGGTATCAGCTTCTATACCTTCCAGATTTTGAGCTATACCATTGACGTATACAGAGGAAACGTGCCCTACCAGAAAAATATTATAAATTTTGCAACCTACGTTGCGCTTTTCCCTCAGCTTATTGCAGGTCCTATCGTCCGTTATGTCGACGTGGCAAAGGAGCTTGAAAGCCGTGAGCACTCCTTTGAGAAATTCTATCTCGGTGCTCGCCGATTTATCGTAGGTCTTTCAAAGAAGGTGCTTATTGCAAACCAGATGGGCGCCGTGTGCGACCTATTCCGTGAAAGCTCCGACAAGTCGGTGCTCTTCTTCTGGGTTTACGCCATTGCCTTTGGCATCCACGTTTATTTCGATTTCTCAGGCTATTCGGATATGGCGATAGGTCTTGGTAAGATTTTCGGCTTTAATTTCATTGAAAACTTTAACTATCCCTATATTTCCAAGAGCATCAGCGAATTCTGGAGGCGTTGGCATATGTCGCTGGGCTCCTGGTTCAGAGACTACGTCTATATTCCGCTCGGCGGAAACAGAGTAACGGTATGGCGCTGGCTTTTCAACACTCTCGTCGTATGGATGCTGACGGGTCTGTGGCACGGCGCTGCCTGGAATTTTGTGGTGTGGGGGCTTATTTACGCCGTCCTACTTATTGCCGAAAAGTTCTTTGTTCGCCGAATTATCGAAAAGAGCCGTCCCCTTGCTCATATATACACGATGTTCTTCGTGACCCTTGGCTTCGTGGTGTTCAACGCACCCACTATGGCTGTGGCGCTGTCGGATATCTGCGGTATGTTCGGCTTTGGGGGATATGAGCTCTATAATTCCGTGACCCTCTATCAGCTTTCCAGCAACGCTCTCGTGTTCGTGCTTGGTATAGTCGGCGCAACACCTCTGCCCAAGCTTCTTCACAAAAAGCTTTCCGAGGGCAAAGCGAGAGGCGTTGTGGCAACACTTGAGCCCGTGGTATGCGTAGCTCTTCTCTTACTTTGCACCGCATATCTCGTTGACGGCTCGTACAACCCATTCCTTTATTTCAGATTTTAGGAGGCGATAAAAATGAAACACAGATATTTAATTTCATCAATAATAATCATCGTCCTCTTTTTGTCGCTCTCCCTTTCGGCGTGGCTGAAGGCGGACACCGACTTTTCCTATAGTGAGCGACGCCCTCTTGAAAAGATGCCTCCCCTGACGCTTGAAACGGTGCTTTCGGGCGACTTTACGGGAAAATTCGAGGGCTATTCCACCGACCAATTCCCTTGGCGTGACAAGTGGAGAACGCTGAAGGCGATTGCCAAGTTCTATATCTTCAACCAGAAGGATAACAACGATATTTTCATTCACGACGGCTACGCCTCCAAGCTTGAGACCGAAATCAACGGCACGCTTCTTGACAATGCCGAAACGAAGCTGAACTACCTTTACAACACCTACGTAAAGGATAAGGCAGGTCGGGTGTTCTTCTCGGTAATTCCCGACAAATCGGCAACTCTGGCAGACAAAGGAGGATACCCCTCACTTGACTATAACGAGATTGCAGAGGATATGAAGGGCAGATTCGACTGGGCAGAGTATATTGATATTTACCCACTCCTTGACTACACCGACTATTACAAGACCGACACCCATTGGCGTCAGGAAATGATAGTTGACGTGGCAGAAAAGCTGGCTTCAGCAATGGGAGCAACGGTAGAAAAGGATTTTGAGGAAATTACCCTCGATCAAGATTTCTACGGAGTCTACTATGGACAGTCCTCCCTTCCCCTGCCTCCCGACAAGATAACCTATCTTACGTCAAGCGTCATTGAAAACGCCGTAGTTTACAACTACGAGGAGCTGGTTTCCAACCCCACCCTCACGAAGCCCTCAGCAACGGGGGTGTACGATATGGCAAAGCTTGACTCCAAGGACCCCTATGAAATGTTCCTTTCTGGCGCAAGCTTCCTTGTAAGGATTGAAAACCCTGCGTGCGACAGTGGCAGACGCCTTATCATCTTCCGTGACTCCTACGCGTCGAGCATCGCGCCTTTGCTTCTTGAAAGCTATTCCGAGGTAATTCTCATTGATACCCGTTACGTTATGCCTCACTTCGTAGGTAATTTCGTTACCAAGGCGGACTTTGAGGGTGCAGACGTGCTCTTCCTTTACAGCGCTATGCTGTTAAATAGCTCTTCGACCTTGAGATAATAAGATAATATTGAATTTTTGCTCACTTCGTTGCAAAAATCCCCCGCTCACCTACTCCCGAAAAACAAAGTAAAAGGGCTGTAAAAACTCTTATGAGTTTTTACAGCCCCACTTTTTTCTTATAAATCCTCGTCGAAAAGAGGCACGTTGTTCTTCTTGAGTACCTCCTGCGCCTTCTCCTCGTCGTCTGCCTTCAGGACCATAAGAGCCTTGGTGACATCCTTTCTGGAGAGGAATGCGTACATATACTCAACGTTTATGTTAGCTTCCGTGATAAGCTTCAAAATTGATGCAAGTCCGCCTGCCTTGTCGTCGATGTATACGGCAATAACGTCGGTGGTCTTTGCAACGACACCTATATCGGAGAGCACCTTCTTTGCCTTGTCGCAATCGTCAACGATAACACGGAGGATACCGAAGTCTGTGGTCTCAGCGATTGAAAGAGCGCGGATATTGATGCCGTTACGGCTGAGAGCGTCTATAATTACTTCAAGTCTGCCGAATTTGTTTTCTACAAATATTGAAAGTTGCTTGATAAACATAATTTTTACCTCTCTTATTTAAGCTTTCTGTTGTCGATAACTCTCTTTGCCTTGCCTTCACTTCTGGTGATAGACTTGGGGTTAACGAGAGTAACCTTGGGTCCGATGCCGAGAGTAGAGCGCAGAGCGTCGGTGATAAATTTCTCGGTCTTTTCGATTTCCTTAACACCGTCGCTGAGAAGCTCCTCACTCATCTCAACGCATACCTCGAAGGTATCGTTGTTGTTTACTCTGTCTACGATGATCTGATAGTTAGGAGTAATGTTGCCTCCAACCTTCAAAAGCACCTCTTCAATCTGCGATGGGAATACGTTTACACCGCGAATGATGAGCATATCGTCGGTTCTTCCCTGAGGCTTGTTCATTCTTACGTGGGTTCTTCCGCATTTGCAGGTTTCGTAATTAAGTGAGCATATATCTCGTGTTCTGTAACGGATAAGGGGGAAGCCCTCCTTGGTGATAGTAGTAAATACAAGCTCACCCTTTTCACCCTCGGGAAGCACCTCACCTGTGTCGGGGTCGATGATTTCGGGAATAAAGTTATCCTCGCAAACGTGCATTCCGCACTGGTACTCACACTCGTAGGAAACGCCGGGACCCATAATCTCGGAAAGTCCGTAGATATCGTACGCCTTCAGATTAAGCTTTTCCTCAATCTGTGCTCGCATTTCCTCCGTCCAGGGCTCTGCGCCGAAAATACCTGCCTTAAGAGAAAGCTGGTCCTTGACGCCCATTTCCTCGATTACCTCACCCAGATACATAGCGTAGGAAGGGGTACAGCAAAGGACGGTAGAGCCAAAGTCTATCATTGTCTGTATCTGTCTTTGGGTATTACCTGCAGAAATCGGAATAGCGGTTGCGCCTATTCTTACAGCGCCGTCGTGTGCGCCGAAGCCACCCGTAAAGAGTCCAAGGCCGTAGCCTACGTGTACGAAGGAATTTGCATCAGCACCTGTGGCGGTAAGCATTCTGGCAAAGCAGTCAGCCCACATTTCAAGGTCATTGTCGGTGTAGCCCACTACTATCTGCTTTCCGGTTGTGCCGGAGGATGCGTGAACGCGTCTGATGTCTGTCATAGGTACTGCAAAAAGTCCGTAGGGGTAATAGTCTCTCAAATCCTGCTTGTAGGAGAAGGGAAGCTTGTGAAGGTCCTCAATGCCGTGGATATCCTCGGGCTTCAGTCCCTTTTCATCCATACGATTTCTGAAAAGCTCCACTCTTTCATACATTCTCTTTACCTGCGCCACAAGTCTTTCACTTTGAAGCGCCTGAAGCTCCTTTCGGGGCATCATCTCAATTTCGGGTTGCCAAATTGACATAAAGTCACTTCCTTTTAAAAAAATTAATTATTGTAACCGAGGTCGAACGCCTTGAGGTTTGCTTCAAGGAATTTCTCGGGAACGGTCTTTTTGATAGTTTCGACCCACTCCTCGTAGGGAATGGAGGTGTTCTTTGCCATAACGCCGATAAGCACTACGTTTACAGACTTTATATTACCTGCTTCTCTTGCAAGGGAGAGCGCGTCAACCACAGTACAGTCAACCGCCTTTTCAAGAGTCTCGGGAATATTCTCGGGATATTTTGCAAGTCCCGAGATAACGGGCATGGGGTCTATCTTCTGATTGTTGACGATAATCTTTCCACCCTTTTTGAGATAAGGCAGAGCGCGAAGCGCCTCCAAAAGCTCGAAAGCAAGAATAATGTCTGCTTCACCCTTGTCAACTATGGGAGAATGTACCTTGTCGCCGTACTTTACGTAGGTTACAACGCTTCCGCCTCGCTGGCTCATTCCGTGAACCTCGGAAACCTTAACGTCGTAGCCTTGATTTATAACTGCGTTGCCCAGTATTCTGCTGGTAAGGAGAGTACCCTGACCTCCAACGCCGACTATCATTATATTCTTAGTCATAATTCTGTACCCCCTCTTACTTCTTCTCGATAGCGGAGAACGGACATACGTTGATGCAAAGTCCGCATCCGTTACATTGTGTGGAGTCTATAATAACCTTGCCGTCTCTTACGGTTATGGCAGGACAGCCAAGCTTCATACACATCTTGCAATTACGGCATTTATCGGTGATTTCGCAAACACCCGTATATTTAACTCTCTTAAGGAGAGCGCAGGGGCGCTGTGCGATGATAACCGAAACCTCATCACTCTCTACCTCGGTCTTGACAACCTCTTCAAAATGCTTTACGTCGAATGGGTCTGCAACCACCACTCTATCAACGCCGATGGACTTGCAAAGGGAAACAAGGTTTACCTGCTTGGTTTCCTCGCCTCTGATGGTATAGCCAGTGGTTGGGTTTTCCTGATGACCGGTCATACCCGTAATGGAGTTGTCGAGAATGATGACCGTATTTGCGCCCTTGTTGTATACCATATCAACAAGACCCGTAATACCCGAGTGCATAAAGGTGGAGTCGCCGATTACCGACACCAGCTTCTTGTTAAATTCAGCGCCTCTTGCCTTTGCCATACCGTGTGCCGCGCTGACGGAAGCACCCATACAAATGGTGGTATCAACCGATTGCAGAGGAAGGGTTGCGCCGAGAGTGTAGCATCCGATATCGCCCGACACTACGAGACCAAGCTTTTTAAGCACGTAGAAGGTGCCTCTGTGAGGGCATCCCGCACACATAACGGGCGGACGGATGGGAGTTTCTATATCGAGAGTTACGTTTTCGGGCGCGTCCTCTCCGAATACTGCCTTCTTTATCATAGCGGGAGTATACTCACCAAGGAGAGTAAAGGCATCCTTGCCTATAACCTCAACTCCAAGCGCTCTTACGTGCTCCTCAATTACGGGGTCAAGCTCCTCGATTACGTAAAGCTTCTTGTGATTCTTTGCAAAATCAAGTATCTTCTTTTCGGGGAGAGGATATACCATACCAAGCTTCAAATAGTCCACTCTGTCTCCGAGGGCTTCTTTAGCATAAACGTATGCGATACCTGCGGAAATGATACCTATTTCGGAGCCGTTATTTTCAACCGTGTTAACGTCGGAGTTATCAGCAAAGTCACGGAGGGCACGGATTCTCTCCTCCACTACAACGTGGCGCTTGATAGCGTTACCAGGCATCATTACGTATTTCGCGATATTCTTTTCATAGGGCTTAAGTGCCACGTCCTCTCTGTCGGACAGCTCTACAAGGCTCTGTGAATGGGATACTCTTGTGGAAAGACGGATGAAGACGGGAGTATCAAACTCTTCCGACAGAGCAAATGCACGCTTCGTCATATTGAGACATTCCGAGGAGTCGGAGGGCTCCAGCATCATAATCTTTGATGCCTTGGCGTAGTGGCGGGAATCCTGCTCGTTCTGTGAGGAGTGCATACCGGGGTCGTCTGCAACGCAGAAAACAAGTCCGCCGTTTACACCCGTATAGCTTACCGTGAACACGGGGTCTGCCATTACGTTGAGACCTACGTGCTTCATACAGCTCATAGCCCTCGTGCCTGCAATAGCCGCACCGATAGCAACCTCGGCGGCTACCTTTTCGTTAGGCGACCACTCGGCGTAGACCTCGTCGAATTTTACTATTTCCTCTGTAATTTCCGTACTGGGCGTGCCCGGGTAGGAAGCAACGACGCCAACTCCTGCCTCATATGCTCCACGGGCAACGGCGGCGTTACCAAGCAATAACTTTTTCATATTTTTCTCCTTTTACTTAATCTCATTCTGTTGAGCCACAACGCTTTCACCGCAGTATATCTTGCGAAGCTTGGGCTTTTCAATCTTACCCGTGGGGTTACGGGGCACTTCGGCAAAAATAATCTTGTGGGGTCTCTTATATCTGGGCAGGTCAAGACAGAATTCGTTTACCTCGTCTTCCGTCAGGGTCATACCCTCCTTGACCTGAATGATTGCGGCGGCAATCTCACCGAGTCTTGCGTCGGGGAGTCCGATTACCGCAACGTCGCTTATTTTGTCGTGCTTTCTTAAAAAGTCCTCTATCTGTACGGGGTAAAGGTTTTCACCGCCCGAGATGATAACGTCCTTCTTTCTGTCTACAAGCCAGATAAAGCCATCCTCGTCCTCACGCGCCATATCGCCCGTAAAGAGCCAGCCGTCTTGGAGAACGTCGGCGGTGGACTTTTCGTCCTTGTAGTAGGCGGTCATAACACCGGGGCCCTTTACTGCAAGCTCACCTACGTCACCTGACGCAACGTCACGTCTCTTTTCGTCCACTATTCTGGTCTGCCAGCCGTAGCCTGCCTTACCGATAGCGCCTACCTTGTGCTCGTTTTCAACGCCGAGATGAACGCATCCCGGTCCGATAGACTCCGAAAGTCCGTAGTTCGTATCGTACTGGTGGTTGGGGAAATAGCTCTTCCAGCGTTTAATAAGACTTGGAGGCACGGGCTGTGCGCCGATGTGCATAAGTCTCCAGCGGGAGAGGTCGTAGTCCTCAAGCTTCAGGTCTCCCCTCTCGATAGAGTCGAGAATATCCTGCGCCCAGGGCACAAGAAGCCATACTATTGAACATCTTTCCTCGGATGCAACACGAGGTATCCACTCGGGCTTGACGCCGTTAAGGATAACCGCCTTACCTCCTACAAGGAAGCTGCCGAACCAATGCATTTTAGCGCCCGTATGGTAAAGGGGCGGAATACAGAGGAATATATCCTCCTTCGTCTGTGAATGATGCGCCTGCTCGCACATTGCGGCGTGCATAAGGCTTCTGTGCTTATGTATAATAGCCTTGGGGAAGCCCGTAGTTCCCGAAGAAAAGTAGATTGCCGCATCGTCGTCGTCCGTCAGCTTGATGTTAGGGGATTTTGACGAGCAATAGCCCACAAGCTCCTCATAGCTCTCCGCAAAGGTAGGACAATCCCCGCCAATATAAAGCCAGGTCTTCACCCTGCGCACCTTGGTGCATATCTCCTCTATGCGTCCGATAAACTCAGGGCCGAAAACGAGAACGTCTGCATCAGCAAGCTCTACGCAATATTTAATTTCGTCGGCGGCGTAGCGGTAGTTGAGAGGCACCGCCATAGCGCCTGCCTTGAGAGCGCCGAAATACACGGGAAGCCATTCGATACAATTCATCAGAAGAATTGCAACCTTGTCTCCCTTCTTAACGCCTCGGGAAAGAAGAAGATTGGCAAAGCGGTTTGCACGGCAGTTGAAATCCTGCCAGGTTATCTCCTTTCGATAGACCTCACGGTTATTGGTTTCGATAAGAGAGTATTCACGCCAGGCGCTTATCTTCTTTTCGTGCCTGGGGTTTATCTCCACCAGGCTTACGTCGTTAGGATAAATATCTGCATTCTTCTGCAAAATCTCTGTAATAGGCATTTCGTTTTCCTTTCTTATTTACCAAGGGATTCTTTTGTCATTACTTTAACCTCTCTGTCATAGCAGGAGA
>JAZSLY010000119.1:0-3024 GCA_045535585.1 Eubacteriales bacterium | reverse complement strand
AAGGAATATCAAAAAGTATATTGATTGTGAGAAAAAATTATTATATAATAAAAATAGCCCAAACGCTATGGGCAGACTCAACGTTTAATCAGGAGGTAATGCAAAATGGCGAACATTTTATCAAGACAAATCAGAAACGTGTGTCTTTTGGGACACGGCGGAAGCGGAAAGACTTCTTTGGCAGAAGCAATTCTTTACTACGTAAAAGATACCGACCGCCTTGGAAAGACGACCGAAGGCAATACAGTGTGCGACTTTGACCCCGAAGAAATCAAGCGCGAGATGTCAATTTCAGCATCCGTTGCACCCGTATTCTATGATAATAAAAAGATTAATTTTATAGATACACCAGGCTATCTTGATTTCAGCGCTGAGGTAGAGCAGGCACTTCGTGTGGTTAGAAACGCAGTTATCGTTATCGATGCAAAATCTGGCGTTGAGGTAGGCGCAGAGCTTGCGTGGCAGAAGGCTACCGACGCAGGCGTTGCAAAGGCGTTCTTTATCAACAGAATGGACGAGGACAATATAAACTTTACTTCTATCCTCAACAAGCTCAAGGAGCTTTTCGGAACAACTATCTGTCCTCTTTACGTACCGCTTTTTGAAAACCACAAGACCTGTGGCTACGTTGATATAATCGCTGTAAAGGCATATAAGTATACAAACGGCGTTGCCGAGGAAATTCCCGTTCCCGACCCCAATGCAGATTGGATTCTGGAATACAGAGCTATGCTCTTTGAAGCGCTGGCGCAGACCAGTGACGAGCTTATGCTCAAATACTTTGACGACATTCCCTTCACCGACGAGGAGATTACCGACGCCCTTCAGGCAGGTCTTAAAATGGGAAGCATCGTACCCGTATTCTCGGGCTCTGCCACAACCCTTGACGGTATCGACTATTTTCTTCATAAGGTATCCAAGTCCTTTACAAGCCCCGTTTCCAGAACTCACGAGGTCAGCGAGGACGGCGAGGATATCGCAATCGATCCCGAGGGCGAGACGTCCCTCTTCGTGTTCAAGACGGTTGCCGATCCCTTCGTTGGTAAGATGAGCTTCTTCAAGGTTATGAACGGCTCGCTGAAAAAGGATCAGGCTCTCAAAAACTCCCGCAACGGTCAGGAGGAAAAAATTGCCCGTATCTATTGCATCAGAGGCAAGAAGCAGACTGAGGTTCAGGAAATGGTCTGCGGTGATATCGGTCTTACCACAAAGCTGGTTTACGCAAACACCAACGATACTCTTTCCGTATCCGGCGACGTTACCTATCATAAAATCAGATTCCCCAAGCCCTACTACTCAATGGCAATCGAGCCTCTTGCAAAGGGCGACGAGGACAAGATATCTCAGGGCATTTCAAAGCTTCTTGAAGAGGACCTCAGCCTTAACTACGTCAACAACGGCGAAACCAAGCAGATGATTATCTCGGGTCTCGGTGACGTACATCTTGACGTACTCTCCTCCAAGCTGAAAACACGCTTCGGTACGTCGGTTAAGCTCTCCGAAGAGAAGATACCCTACCGTGAGACTATCAAAAAGAGCGTTCAGGCAGAAGGAAAGCACAAGAAGCAGTCGGGCGGTCACGGTCAGTACGGACACGTTAAGATTGAATTTGCACCCGGTGAGGCAGAGGGACTTACCTTTACCGAATCCATCTTCGGTGGCTCCGTTCCCAAGAACTTCCACCCCGCAGTTGAAAAGGGACTCCTTGAAGCTATGGAAAAGGGCGTTCTTGCAGGCTTCCCAGTTGTTAACCTCAAGGCTAACCTCTATGACGGCTCGTACCACGACGTTGACTCCTCCGAAATGGCGTTCAAGCTTGCCGCTCACCTTGCATACAAGGAAGGCTTGAAGAATGCAAACCCCGTTCTCCTTGAGCCTCTCGGCAATCTCGTTGTGGAAGCTCCCGACGCTCTTATGGGTGACGTAATAGGCGATCTTACCAAGCGTCGCGGAAAGGTTCTCGGTACTAACCAGAGCGAAACCAAGAAGGACGTCAGCATCATTGAAGCCGAGGTTCCAAAGTCCGAAATGACCAACTACGCAATTCAGCTTCGCGCAATCACACAGGGCAGAGCAACCTTTGAATATAATATCGAAAGATACGCAGAGGTTCCCTCCAATATCGCACAGAAGATCATCGACGCACACAAGGCTGACGTAGCTGAATAAGATATTCCAAAAATCCCAAGGCGTTTAGCCTCGGGTGCTAAAGGACAGTTTTAATATAATAAAGCCTCGGCAGGGAGTTTCCTTGCCGAGGCTTTTAGTACGCACAACCAAAAGTTGTAAAATCCGCCCGTAAATAAACTTTGCGGTTCTTGAAATGGCAACAAATATTTGTTATAATATAGTCAAGATAAGCGCTTATCAATCTAAACAAATCTAAACAAAGGTGGATTGAATTTATGGAAATTAACTTGAAAGAAAAATTACGTACATTGAGACAGCAGAAAAGCATTACCCAAGAAGCCCTCGCCAACCATCTTGGAATTACACCGCAATCCGTCGGAAAGTGGGAGCGCGGCGAAGGTTTTCCGGATATTACTTTGTTGCCCAAAATCGCGTTTTATTTTGATGTGACTGTTGATGAATTGCTTTGCGTAGATCAAGTAAGAGTAGAGGAAGCAATTTGTGAATATCAGCGGCAAAGTAAAATTTGCTGTCAAAACGGTGAAAATCAAAAGAATCTTGAAATCTGGGAAAAGGCATATTCTGAATTTCCAAAGGATTGCCGTGTTATCGAAGGTCTTATGCATGCCATCAATAGAGATGCGGTGTATCCTTGCCCTAAAGCAGAAGCAGAGCGCATTATCGCTCTTGGCGAGGAGCTTTTGCAGAGATCTACGGATACTCGACAAAGAGAGAGTGCCGTACAGTGTTTGTGCTACACTTATGATAATATAGATAAAGAAAACGCGCTATATTATGCCGATATGAGTGGAACGTTTCATATAACAAGGGAAGATTTGAGAACCACGATTCTCGACGGAGAAGAAGGCGTTAAGGCTTGTCAAAGTTATATGA
>JAZSLY010000175.1:0-11164 GCA_045535585.1 Eubacteriales bacterium | reverse complement strand
AGGGAAGATTCATCGCAATAACGATATCGGGATTTGAAACGATGGGAGAGCCGACGGGCGTGACGCTGAGGATAACAGAACAGCTTGCCGTACCGCCTCTCATTTCGGGTCCGTATGAGGGAAGCCATGAAACCTGCTTGTCGTCGGTAAGACCCTTGTAAGCAAGAAGCTTACCTGCGAAAAGGATACCCTGACCGCCAAAGCCTGCAAAAAGATACTTGTTAGTGCTCATTGTTGACCCCCCTTTACAATTCCCGCAGTTCTGTCCTTATATACACCGAGAGGGTAATAAGGAATCATTTTGTCGTTGACCCATTCAAGAGCCGCCTTGGGTGTCATACCCCAGTTGGTAGGACAGCTTGAAACAACCTCGATAAGAGAGAAGCCCTTCTTGTTTATCTGGTTTTCAAAAGCCTTTTTAATAGCCTTCTTTGCGTTCTTAACGTTCTTTACGTTGTTAACGGCAACTCTTTCAAGGTACTCGGGGCCGTCAAGCTCTGAAAGCATTTCGCAAACCTTGATGGGAAAACCGCAATGGTTTGTGTCTCTGCCGTAGGGAGAGGTCTGTGTAACCTGACCGGGAAGAGAGGTGGGCGCCATCTGTCCGCCCGTCATACCGTAGATAGCGTTGTTAACGAAAATAACGGTAATATTTTCGTCTCGTGCAGCGGCGTGAACCGTCTCTGCCATACCGATAGACGCAAGGTCGCCGTCGCCCTGATATGTAAACACGATGTGCTCGTCGGGATTTGCACGCTTAACGCCCGTTGCAATAGCGGGAGCGCGTCCGTGAGCAGCCTCTATCATATCACAGTTAAAATAATCATATGCCATTACCGAGCATCCAACGGGCGCAATACCAATCGTACGGCCCTCTATTCCAAGCTCATCAAGGCACTCGGCAACAAGACGGTGGATAATACCGTGTGTACAGCCGGGGCAATAGTGCATAGGAATATCGGCAAGCGCATGGGGTTTATCAAATACTACCATTATTTTGCACCTCCGTTTTTGTGAGCAGCTTTAATAGCTTCAAGAATTTGTTCGGGAGTCGGAATCATACCACCGGCTCTGTTAACGAGAGTTACGGGACGGCGGCATTCGGTTGCCAGCTTTACGTCCTCGGTCATCTGACCCATAGAAAGCTCTACGCTGATAAAGGTGTGCGCCTTCTTCGTTGCTTCAAGGAAAGGCTTCTTGGGGAAGGGCCAAAGGGTGATAGGACGGATAAGACCTACCTTTATGCCCATTTTTCTTGCCTCAGCGATAGCGTTCTTTGCAACACGGGAAGCGATGCCGAATGCGGCGATGCAGATTTCTGCATCCTCCATTTCGTACTCCTCGTACATAGTTTCGTTTGCCTCAATTTCGGCATATCTTTCATATCTTGCAAAGTTCAGCTTCTCAAGCTCCTCGGGAACGAGAGAAAGTGAATTCGTAACGTTGTGGAATCTTTCAAGCTTTGTTCCCGTGGTAGCCCAAGGCTTTTCGGGCATAGGCTTTACGTTAAGGTCGAGGGATACGGGCTCCATCATCTGACCCATAGTACCGTCGGCAAGAATCATAGACGTCATACGGTATTTGTCCGCAAGGTCAAAGCCGTGTACCGTCAGGTCAGCCATTTCCTGAACAGAAGCAGGAGCTAATACTATCATATGGAAGTCGCCGTGAGCGCCGCCCTTAGTTGCCTGGAAATAGTCGGACTGTGAGGGCTGGATACCGCCGAGACCGGGGCCGCCTCTCTGTACGTTTACAACGAGGGAGGGGAGGTCTGCACCTGCAAGGTATGAAAGTCCCTCGCCTTTAAGTGAAATTCCGGGGCTTGAAGAGGACGTCATAACGCGCAGTCCGCAGGAAGCAACGCCGTAAACCATATTGATAGCGGCAATCTCACTTTCTGCCTGAAGAAAGCAACCTCCTATTTTGGGCATTCTTTTTGCCATATAAGCGGCAATTTCTGTCTGAGGTGTAATAGGATAGCCGAAGTAATGGCGACAGCCTGCAATGATAGCGGCCTCTGCAATCGCTTCGTTACCTTTCATTAAAACTTTATCTGCCATATTTTCACGACCTTTCTACTTTTCAATTTTGATTATGCAGTCGGGGCACATAGTAGCGCAGAAGGCGCAACCGATGCACGCACTCTCATTAACTGCTTCAACGGGGTGATGACCCTTTTGATTGATTTTTTCTTTTGCAATGGCAAGCACGCCCTTGGGACAAGCGTCTACACAAAGACCGCAGCCCTTGCATTTGTCTTCTTTAAAAGTAAGCTTTGGCATTTTTTACACTCCTTACATAATTTTTCTTTGCAGATTTAATGGGAAAAGATTTTTAATTTTATTTTCAAGAGAGGGGAAAAGCCTTCTGCTGACCGACGTTAACACAAGCGGTACGCCTGCCAGAGCACTCAGCTCTTCAGCCTTTGGGATTGATGACAAAACCACCTCGGGCGTGGTCTCCTCTCCAATGTTGGTGTTGTTTATAATACCCGTGAACTTGATTTTTCCTGCCAACTCAATTTCACGCATCACCTCCAGCGCATCCTCGGCGCGCGGGGTGAGAGGACGGCAGAAGTTCGCAACGAAAAACATATCGTAATCGTTTTCCTCAAGGATGTAGGGCGCGTATCTCCCCAGCACCAGCGCTCCACGCTCGTCACCGCCGATGTCAAGAATACACTTGCTTGACTTGTCGTCCATCATTGAATACATTTCCTGTGGCAGAGAGGGGAGGTCTACGTTAGAGCCTGCAAAATGTGATGCAATAAGCTTCACTCCTGCACTTTCCAGCTCATCCTTACTGTCCTTCGTCCTGAAATATGGGTTCACTATATCCATGTCGGCGATAACGACCTTTTCAAAATCTCTTTTCAGGTCCAGCGCCATATTCACGGCAATATTTGTTTTTCCGCTTCCGTAGTGTCCCGTCAGAAGCGTTATTCTTTTATAGTTCATTATAGCTTGTTCCTCTGGATTTTTCCGCTGACCGTCTTAGGCAGCTCGTCCCTGAATACCACTATTCTCGGATACTTGTAGGGAGCCGTGCGCTGCTTGACGTAGTTCTGAATTTCCTTTTTTAATTCGTCCGTGCCCTCTGTGCCCTTGACAAGCACGATGCTTGCCTTGACAACCTGACCTCTAACCTCATCGGGAGCTGCGGAAACTCCGCATTCCAGAACGTATGGAAGCTCCATAATAACGCTTTCTATCTCAAACGGACCTATGCGGTAGCCCGACGACTTGATAACGTCGTCGGTTCTTCCGACGTACCAGTAAAACCCGTCCTCGTCACGCCACGCAACGTCGCCCGTGTGATACCAGCCGTCGTGCATAACCTCGTCCGTCTTTTCCTTGTTGTTGTAGTAGCCCTGGAAGAGACCGCAGGGGTGCTTGCCACTGATCTTAACACAGATTTCTCCGTTTTCACCGTCAGCAACGGGCTTTCCGTCTGCATCAAGGAGCGCTACGTCGTATATCGGGGCAGGCTTGCCCATAGAGCCTATCTTGTGGGAAGCACCAACAAGGTTGCCAATTATCATAGTGCTTTCCGTCTGACCGAAGCCTTCGAGTATCTGGAGCCCCGTCAGCTTCTCAAACTGGTTATAAACCTCAGGGTTAAGCGCCTCACCCGCAGTTGTCATATGCTTAACGGAGGAAAGGTCGTATTTTGAAATGTCCTCCTTAACCATCATACGAAGCATAGTGGGTGGTGCACAGAAGGTAGTAATTTTGTATTTTGCAAACATCGGCAAAATATCTGCCGCATCAAAACGGTCAAGGTCGTAAACGAAGGTAGCCGCCTCGCAAAGCCATTGTCCATAGAACTTACCCCACATTGCCTTTGCCCAGCCCGTGTCGGAAATAGTCAGATGAAGTCCGTCGGGGTCAACCGTATGCCAGTATTTTGCCGTATGGAAATGACCAAGGGCATACTTGTAGGAATGAGCCGCAATCTTGGGGTAGCCCGTTGTACCGGAGGTGAAGAACATTATCATAAGGTCGTCACCTGCAGGAGATTCGTCATGCCTCTTGTAGTGGGTACTGAAAAGCTTTACCTCCTCGTCAAAGCTTCTCCAGCCCTCACGGGTGGTGCTTCCAACGAGAATTTTGTGTTTAAGGCCTGGGTAGTCGGCACTTCCAAGCTCAACCTGATGCGCCGTGTCGCCCGTGTCGGTACAGATGATAGCCGAAACGCCTGCCGCTTTGAAGCGATATTCAAAGTCGTGCTCCTGAAGCTGATTGGTAGCAGGAATAGCTATTGCTCCAAGCTTGTGAAGACCCAGCATCGCTATCCAGAACTGATAGTGACGCTTCAGGACGAGCATGACCCTGTCACCCTTCTTGATGCCGAGAGAGGTGAAGTAGTTTGCCGCCTGAGCGGAATATTTCTTCATATCCTTGAAAGTGAATCTTCTCTCGGTCTTATCGAGAGCTATATGTAGCATTGCAAGCTTGTCGGGATTTTTGTCCGCAATGGCGTCAACCACGTCAAAAGCAAAATTGAATTTGTCGTCGTTTTTGAAGGTAATAGAGGTTGGAGTTCCTTTTTCATTTTCGGTAACGTCGATGAAATTATGCCATACTCTCTCGGAGGTATCCTTTGATGTTTTAGAGCTGATATCCCGTGCCGTCGGTGCTGAAAGCTCGGGAATAGGCTCTCCCGTAGGATTCAATACGATGGCGTAGAATAGACAGTCCTGTCCGTTCACCGCAATCATTCCGTGAGGGGATGAGCTGTTATAGTAGATACTGTCACCGGGGCCCAACACCTCCTGATGATCTCCTATCTGCACCTTCAGGTGTCCTTCAATAATTATGTCACACTCCTGACCTGCGTGTGTGGTCAATTCAATTCCCGAGTTCTCTGCCTTTTCGCTGTAAGAAACGCGAACGAACAAGGGCTCGGCAATTCTGTTCTGAAAAGAGGGGGCGAGGTTGTAGTAGGTCATACCGTGAGCCTGCTCAATTTTCTGTCCCATACCTTGCCTTGTAACCGTATATGATTTTAATTTAGGGCTGTATCCCTCAATGATGTCCGTGACGTCTACGTTGAGCGCCTGAGCGCAACGGTAGATGAAAGCGAAGGTCAGGTCGCTTTGTCCGTCCTCGCAGTCCTTGTACTCTGCAAGGGATATATCGGTCTTTTGCGCCATTTCTTCCATGGTGAGCCCTTCGATTTCTCTCAGCTCCCTGATACGCCCTGCCATTTCCTTTATTTTGTTGTCAAGACCTGTGATTTTCTGCATTATGCATTCCTCCAAAACGGGACAAAAAAACTCGTCCCAAAGATAATTCCTTGAGACGAGCAAACAAACTGCCCGCGGTACCACTCAAATTGCAGGTAGCCCTGCCACTCTTGGAATCTAACAATTCCTATGCATTTACGCAGCAATCACGGAGAGGGTCTACGGCAAAAGCTTTCTTCCTCTCGGCTCGGAGGCTACAAATACCGTAACTTAACTGCGATTTACACCAACCACCGCATCTCTGTGGATAAGGTTTACGGTACACTCCTCGTCAATGCCTTTTCAGATACCTAAGTATATCACAAATACTATGGCTTGTCAAGCACTTTTTTTGCTTTTTATCAATTTTACAAAGCATCCGATTGCCACGGGAATTAAAGACGGAATTATCCATCCAAGACCCATATCCCACAAGGGAAGTGCTTCAACTGTCGGAAACCTTATACCAAAGCCTGCCAGAGCCTCAAAGACACCGTAAACGGCGGCAATAAGGGTGGACAGCTTGAAGGTGAGGGGCGTGAGATGCCGTCTGAAAAAGGACAGTATAATTATCACAAGTACAGGGGGATATATAACGGTAAGCACGGGGGAGGCGATAGCCACCAGCTTTTCTACTCCGAGAGAGGATGCAGCCGCGCTGAAAATGCATATAGCCACAACCAGCGCCCGATAGCTCAGCCTTCCTTTCGACATCTTGGAAAGATAATTTGCCGAGGAGCTTGTCAGCGCAATCGCTGTGGTCAGGCAGGCAAGTCCCGCAATGACGCCAAAGAAAATGAAGCCTATCCTTCCGGGGAAAATATAGCCTATAATTCCAAGGAGAACGTCGGTACGAGAGGAGTGCATATTAAATATGGAGGACGCAGTAGCGCCAAGATAGGTCAGTCCCATATAAATTACGAGAAGCCCGATGCCCGACACAATCGACGCCCCAAGGGTCACTCCTTTTCTGTCCTCGTAGCTTTCGTGCCCCTTCGCCTTGGCGCTGGTGATAACCAGAACTCCAAAGACCGTAGCGCCCAGAACGTCCATCGATTGATACCCCGCCTTTATTCCCGACCCCACGGGGCTCAACACCTTTGGGGAAGTAAAATCGGTTGAGATAGGGGAGACTACTCCCTTGAAAATTAAAGCGAGAAGCCCTATAATCAATACGGGCGTCAGGATTTTTCCAACTATGTCTACTACCTTCGATTCGTTCAGGGACAGAAAAAGAGTCACGCCAAAGAATATAATACTGAAAATTATAGTATTTACGCCCTCAAAATTTGGCAATATAGCAAGCTCAAAGGTGGTGGCGCAGGTGCGCGGTATACTGATAAACGGTCCGAGACAAAGGATTATGGCAAGCATTAGAATACCTGCGGGTATCTTCCCGAGAGGCGAGAGAAGCTTGTCAAAAGAGCCGTCACGGCTTTGGGCAAGAATTGCAACTATCGCAAGTCCTATGTCCGCAACGTAATACCCCAGAAAGCCGGAAAGCCAAAGCTCACCCGACTCCATTCCGAGATATGGCGGAAATATCATATTTCCCGCCCCGAAGAACATTGCAAACAGCGCCGCGCCGATTATTATACTATCCGTAATTCTCTTTTTCGTCATAATAATAGTCCTTAAATATATTTTGTTTATTATTGTACCACAGTTTTCAAAAATAGTATACCCGAAATTTTAAAAAAACAGAAGGGAATGTAAAAATTTACATTCCCTTCTTTGCGTTTTTCAGGTCTAACCTTTTTTTACAGCTTTTTTTGGGAGGGGCGCAGAAAAAAAGAGGTAGATTGTGCGAATCGACGCTCGTCGGCGTACAAAGGTACGCCAGTAGCGAGATTCGCGCAAAGGAAAAACGAAAACAAAAAAACAAAAGTAAGGCTTGATTTACAAGCCTTACTTCCTATAAAATCTGTTATATAAAAGTTAGATATTAAAAGGAGATATTGTACCTTTCGTTTTTCAGGTCTAACCTTTTTTTACAGCCCTATATATTGTACATAGTAAGATATTTTTTGGTGTTCTCTATCATTTCGTCAAACAACTTCCTTGCATCCTTCGTATTGATGGTAACAAGCTGGTCGTTTGCAAATGCCGCAAAGGCTTTATCAAGGTCTCTCTCAAACGCCGCCTCAACCACAAGCTCCTGCTGACCGCAAACTCTTGCAATAAGAGGATAGATAGTAGAGGGGAGAGGTCCTGCCGAAACGGGAGTCACCTTGTTGTTGGAGAACGCCGCGTTGGTCTCAACTACTGCGCCGAGAGGAAGATTGGGTATCTGTCCTACGTTGGGGAGGTTAACGTTGGTTACAAGGTCTGCAAGACCGAGAATAGCTCTCATCTGCTGAACACCCTCTTCACCCGTGTTATTTATCTTTATTTCCTCCTCACCGCTGCGGAGTCTTGCACTTCTTGCAAGGCGGTTTTTAAGGTCTTCCTTTCTCCAGGAAACAGGAGTAAGACCGAAGCCCCATTCCTTTACCTTTTCGGGAGATTCAAGATACCACTTGCCCTCGCAGTCCTCGGCAAGATGTCTGTCACCTGCCGCCGCAATATAGCCGTATCTGTTGAAGAGGTCGAACTTAACCTTGTGTGAGCAATCGAAAACGTTGTTCATCCAGTTTTCGTCCTTGCCCTTGAGGTAACCCGTCTCGGCATATTTCTTTGCAAATACCTTGTAATCCTCAAAAATATCAATGTCGTGATACTTCGCCTTTGTAAGCCAGGTAAAGTGGTTAAGACCCGTAACCTCAACCTTGATGTCCTTTCTCAAAGGCTTCTCAATGCCGTGCATTTCGGTAAGCATCTGCGCCAGAAGAGTCTGTGTGCCGAATACCTCGTGGCAACAGCCGAACGCCTTGATCTTTGGGAACGCCTTGTAAAGAGATCTGGTACAAATAGTCATAGGGTTGGTATAGTTGATAACCCAAGCCTCAGGACAGTATTTTTCAATATTGTGCGCAATCTCCTCGAACATAGGAATAGTACGGAGCGCTCTGATAACACCGCCGGGGCCTACCGTATCGCCTACCGCCTGATAAATTCCGTACTTTTCGGGCGTATGTACGTCGCTTTCCATTTCGTCGAAGGTACCTGGAAGAATAGAGATAACGACGAAATTAGCACCCGTCAGCGCGTCGCCGATATTCTCGTACGCCTTGTAGTCCCAATGACACTTTGCGCCGTTTGCATCGTTATATTTGTTACCGATAATTTCGTTGTTCTTTGCCGCTTCAAAATCAATGTCGTAAAGGGCTACCTCGCCGTTCATATCAGCGTTTGAAACAAGGTCACTCATAAGACCCCACGCCCAGCCTCTTGAGCCTCCGCCAACGTAGGCAATCTTTACGCCTTCAACACCCTTGTCCGTGTATTTCATAAGTTTTTCTCCTTTTCGGTTATTTACTTTAGTATCATTATACATCAATATTTTCAAAAAATCCTTTGTAATTTTGACGACTTTTGTTAAAAATCTTGATTTTTTTGATGTCATAGTGTATAATTCCGCTTGGAGAGGGGGGCAAGAAATGATACCAACCGTCAAATTTGCCAACGGCAAGGAGTTCTTTTACGAGCACCGTGACAACGACGGCACCAACGTCAACGTTATGGGGATGCACCATTATCACAGATACTTTGAGATATACTATTTTATAAAGGGCGACTGTAAATACTTCATTGGCAATAATACCTATACTCTTATGCCCGGCGACGTGGTGCTCATTCCCGAAAACGTAATTCACCGAACTCTTTATACCTCCGCCTATGAGCGAAAGCTACTCAATTTTACGGCGGACCTTATTCCCGAAAGCATAGGTGACGGGCTTGACTCAATGCTCTATATATACAGAAACAAGGACGTCGCAAAGGAAATAAATAGAATATTTGACGAAATAGACCGTGAGTATTCTTTGATGGACAGACACTCAGAAGGCGCTATCGAGGGTCTTGTGGCGTCGCTTTTTATCCTACTTGCCCGCAACGAAAACAAGGCGGTGCACAAGGGAGTAAATACCCCTTTCGTTGCCGAAGCGGTAAAACGGATCTCCGAAAGCGGTCAAAGCAATATATCCCTGAAAGCCCTTGCCCACACCCTTTCGGTCAGCCCCGAGCATTTGTCACGCACTTTCCGCAAGGAAACGGGCTTCGGCTTCAACGAATACCTGACCCTCGTCAGATTGCAAAGGGCTGAACAGCTCTTGTTGGAGAGCGACGGCACCGTGTCGGAAATCGCCTACGCCTGCGGATTTAACGACAGTAATTACTTTTCCGACAAATTTAAAAAAGCGCACGGCATCTCTCCCTTAAAATACAGACGGGAAAGACGGCGTGCAACGGAGAAAATATAAAAAGGAGAAGCAAGAAACTCGTTAGAGTTTCTTGCGTCTCATTTTACCATATAAAAGGTATCAGGCGGTATTTAACCTTCTTTTTGTATTCCCTATATCCTTCAAGGCTTTCTTCAAGGAGTTTTTCCTCGTCCTTTATCCTCTTTGCGATAATAAAAGGATAGGCGAGGAAAACGATGAGGGAATAGAGAGAGCCAAGCACAAGGGGCATTGACAAAAACAAAAGAATGGTTATGCTATACATTGGGTGCCTTACAATGCCGTAAAGCCCCGTGTCGATTACCTTTTGATTTTTCTGTACCTCGACGGTACGGCTGAGGTAGGTATTCTCCCGCAACACCTCGGCGTAGAGAAGATACGCCGTAAGGAATACAACCGACGCCACAAGTACAATTTCTTTTGGCAGAGCGTACCAATGAAGCCTGAACCCAAGCCCCGCAAGAGCGAAGCCTATAATAAACATCAAGCCACTCAGCTTTACCACCAGACTCTGCTCCCGTCTTTTTTCCTTGGCAGAAAGTCTCTTCTCAAGCAGGGCGGGATTTTTCACCATCATTACTATACCTGCGAAAAACATAGGTATAAACAAAAGACCGCAAAACAGCCACCCGTTGAAAAAGGAAAAGCTCCCCGCAGGCAGAAAAATCAAAAGCCCGACGAGAATAACGCCAAGTAAAAATTTGCCGATTGCCCCGAGAAATAGTCTTTTGGTCATAATATAACTCCTTTAAAAATCAAGGTGAAAGTTTTGGGGTTGTCAATTCCAAAGGAATTGCATATCATCAAAACGCAAGTTTTGTATATCATCAAGCCGATAAAGCTTATGCACGGCGTTGCCGTGATGATATACACCCCTACGGGCTGATGAGATACACGCTGACGCGTGATGATATGCCAAGCCTATCGGCTTGGATAAAAAAATCTCGTTCCTAAGAACGAGATTTTTTGGTGGGGACTACAGGGCTCGAACCTGTGACCCTCTGCTTGTAAGGCAGATGCTCTCCCAGCTGAGCTAAACCCCCGACGCTGATTATGATATCACATAACAGCGTTTTTGTCAAGAGTTTTTTGAAAATTTATTGGTTTCTGTTTTGCGAGCATACGCTGGGGTAGAATTCTTCGATAGGGAAGGGCGTGGAGCAGAACATCGAGCAGGGGTCGGCAACCTTGATAGGTGTCTTGTCTGCGTCGGGAATGCAATAGTCGCAGGCAGGAATGATAAGCTGTGACGGGCGTTCAATTCTGATAAGCGCGAAGATACCGATAGTCAGGCAAACCGCCGTGGTTGTGGGCGAGGTATCAAGACCGCCGTCGAAAAGGGCGGATATCTGCGAGGGAATGTTGTCGTACTCGGGGGGCAGGGGAATGCCGTTGCAGTTTTCCACGACGTTTACGTTGAGGGCAACGGGAGTGGCAACCTCCAGCACTACCTTGGGACGATTGGAGCTTGGGATAACGTTTGTAAGATTGGGCGTAAAGCAGGGGTCGGAATCGGTGTCAGACTTAAATATGCTGACGTTGCCTTCTCCACCGTAGAGAACGACCGTCTTCTCGCTGATGGCAAGACCTTCAATAT
>JAZSLY010000170.1:0-10322 GCA_045535585.1 Eubacteriales bacterium | reverse complement strand
CGTGAATGGACAAACTGAAGCTCGTCGCCGTACAATTGTACGGCAGTAGCGAAGTTTGTTCAGAGTCAAAAACAATATAATTTTTCACAAAAAAACTCATTTTTGAGTTTTTACCTTGAAATCAACTATGCAAAAGTTTTTAGAAGAGCCTTAAATGGCTTTCTTTTTTTGTTTTTGACGGTCACGACTTTTTTAACATCTCCTTAAATTATGCTTCTTAAATTTCCGCAAGCCTTATTCCCGGAATAACCGTGCTTTCACGGACTATATCGGAGAGCTCAAGAGACGGATGCCCCGTAAGCTTGCCTGCGATTTCACATAGGTGTGCGCTCTTGCCCGATGCCTTAAAGACGGCGTCGGGGTATTTTTTCATCAGCGACACAATGGCGCTGACTCTCTTTGCGTCGGGCGCAAAATTGTAGGTATGGTAGTACCTGACGCCGCAGGTGTCGTCGGTGTCGGGTGACTTGCCCAGAGTGACCTTGACCTTCTTGCCCGTTTCGTCAATTGCGAAGGGGAGGTCGAGGTCAAATTCACGCTCAAGGAGAAAGACGTCGCGGCGCATTTCTTCCTTTGCCCGTTCGTCAAGCTTTTTAAGGTTTTCCTCTACGATTTTGCGTGCCGTGGCGAAGATCTCCTCCTCACTCTTCAGCGCCCCCTCAAAGTCGGGAGTTTTGCCGAGGGTGAATTCCGAGGGATCAAGGTCTATTTCGATTTCGTCTTTTGAAATATTCTCTATGCCGAAGGCACGGCAGAAGAAGTCGTACACACGCTCACGGGTGCACCTCTCGTAGCAATGGGGTGCACTGCGGAAGAAGCACTCGAAATTCTCACTTTTTCCGTAGAGGTCATAGAGGCTCTTTACGATAGGGAATTCCACCGTCTCGGAAAGCTTCGTCCAGTCGCCGTCGCTTGCGGCAAGGAAGAGGGGACGGGGGCAGGTGAGCATAGCATAATCCATATTACAGTATTCCGTTCTGAGAAAGGCAGTATTCTCACAGATGCAACCGCCCTGCATCAGCACCGACGCCATATTTATGGGAGCGGCAGCCTTTATTCTCTCGTCGATAGCGGCGAGAAAATAGGTTTGAGTACCGCCACCCGACGCACCCGTACAGCCTATCCTTTCATCGTCGACGTAGGGGAGAGAGGATATGAAATCCAGCGCCTTTATACTGTTGTTGAGCTGGAGCGAAAAGCGTCCCAGATTATAGTCCTCGTTTTCACGGCTGTTGTACCAGTTGCCGTGCTCGTCGGTCTTGCCGCGATGGGTCATCTGGGTGGTGTCGTTGTAGCCTATCATATCGTAGGCAAATACTACCATTCCTCTCATTGCAAGGTTGGCGTACCTGAGAGGGAGCGATCCCAGCTCACCCATATCAAGCCTGCCGTATTGCCAATGACCGTGAGGGTTGAGGACGGCGGGGTATTTCTTCGACGTGTCACGGGGACGGTAGATATTTCCGCCAAGCCAGAAGCCCGGAAGAGTTTCAATAAAAGCCGTCTCTACCACGAAGGAGTCAAATTCCTTTGCGGGATAGATTTTTGCGTTCAGGGGAGCGGAGTGATGCAGAAGCTCGATTGAGCTTGCAAATTTAACGTTGTGACGAAGCTTTTTCGCCATTTCTTCCCACTCCTCCACACTTTTGGGAGTGAGGGGGTAGCATCTGTCGTCAAGAGTTCGTATCTTCACGGTATTGCCTTTCTAAAATTCAAATTCGTATTCACCTGCAGGGAATGTGCCGTCGGTGGAACCAAAGACTATTCTGGCAGGAGTGGGGAGAGTAACGGAAAGTCTGTTTCCCACTCGCTTTACCCTGACGCCGTCGAGAGAGACCTCCGCCTCGCCCACCTCATTGAGAGGCACCGGGGCGATAACGAGACCCTCGTCGGTATGACGGATACCGCCGACGTATCTGTAAAGCCAGTTGTCTACCTCCGAGAACATATGGTGGTTGAGGGAGTTTGACATATGCCAATGCTCCGTCAGGGTGGTCATTCCGTTATCGATAAGGTAGGCGTAGCTGGGGTAGGTGGGATTAACTACCGCGCGGTAAAGAAGCTCGGCGTATCCGTGCTCGGTCAGCGCCGTGAACATTGCTTTAGAGCCCTGCATACCGCAGGAAATATGGTCGCCGTTCTCCTCGATAAGCCTTGCAAGGCGTGAGGCGAAATCCTTTTCTTCCTCCTCGGTCAATAGCTTATGATATATGGAGGTTGCAAGGAAGGTCTGGCTATTCAGGCACTCCTCGTCCTCTAAAAAGGCTTTTCTGTAAGCGTTGCGGAACTCCTCGGCGCGAGTGTCAAAGACGGTGCCGTCCTCACCGATGAGACGCGCCATTTTGCCCATTGTCACGAATGAGGTGTAGATATAGGCGGTGCTGGTGGCAGGTGCAGGAGGGGGAGTATAGCCACGGGGTCCGCACCAATCCACACAGCCAAAGCGGATAAGTCCGTCACGGCGTCTTGTGTAGATATAATCGCAAAAGCGCACGAGGGCGTCCCAAAATTCTCTTATCATATCCTTTTTGCCCGTGTAGATATAGGCAAAGTAGGGGAGCATCACGAAGGCGGAGTCCCAGCAGGGACCATAGTCCTTATACCCACCTCCTGCCGAGGGGGCAATACCTGGAATTCGTCCGTCCTCAAGCTGTGCATCCTTGATATCGTACATCCATTTTCTGTACGCGTCGTACATATGGAAATTCAAAAACGAGGTGTTGAAGGAGGTCAGCGCGTCTCCCGTCCAGCCGTTCTGCTCACGGTGAGGGCAGTCGGTGGGGAAGCCCATATAATTGGAAAGGAGAGTCCTTTTCGTCATAGTGTGGATTTCGTTGAGAATGGGGTTGTCGGATTTAAAGCTTCCGCGCTCCTTGAGGTCGGTGTGAACGAACACAGCCTTCACTTCAAAGTCCTCGGGGGCATTAGTTACCTTTAAGTACCTGAAGCCGTGATAACAGAAGGCGGGGTAGTATTCCTCCCATCCGTCGCCCGAGAGAATATAGTATTCCTCGTGGGCAAGGGGAAGCGCTTCTATGTGAGAAAAGGCGTTGGAGCCCGTAATCTTCGGTCTGTCCTCGTCGGCAAGGTCGGGAAACTCTCCTCGGAGCATCCTGCCCTCGTCCTTCAAGGCTTCGTCAAAGGCAAGCTTGATTTTCTGACCCCGCTCGCCCCTCACTCTTATTTTTACCCAACCGCTGATATTCACGCCAAAGTCGTAAATGCCGTTATTGAAGCTTACGGGGGCGTATTCCTCAAAGGTGTAATTCCTTGGGAAATCCATTATCTCGGGCTTGCCTGCAGGGGCTTCTGCCCCCCGCACCTTCTGCCATGAGGTGTCGTCAAGTCCCACGTCGTTCCAGAGAGAAATCGCCTCTCTTGCGTCGTATATCTGTCCCTGACGCATATGGTTATAGAGCACGGGTCCCTCGTGACCACGACACTTCAAGTCGCTGTCCACAAAGACAGTCTCGCCGTCTGCCGTGGTGATTTTTATGGAGAAGATAACCTTCGGATGACTTCTCCAAGGGGCGACGTCGTCCTTCCAGGTCTTCATATTGTTATTGTAAAATCCGTTGCCAAGATGCACCGCAAAGGCGTTTTCACCCTTTTTGAGAAGGCGAGATACGTCGTATTCGGACGCAATTACCCTGACGGAATAATTTGTGTAGGGGGTGGAGAGCACCTCACTCGTAACACTCTTGCCGTTGATATAGGCATCGCCGAGACCCAGTGCGCAAATGGTAAGGGTGGCAGAAGCCACGTCACTGTCAAGAGTAAAGGTGCGCCTGACGTAGCCGCTTCTTTGGGCGTCGTTTTCGTTGGTTACTTTGTCCTTCGTGTAAAAGTCGGGTGAAACCCAGATGGCACGGTTGAACATATTTTTTTCCTCGTTTTATAAAAACGGTGGGAGTAATATTTTCCCCACCTTGAATTTTAAGCTCATTATAGCACAGATAAAAATAATAGTCAATAGGGTAAAAAAATTAAAAAAACCCTTGTAAAACAGATGAAAATGTGATAAAATAACTAATAATTTATCTATTGCAGTGAGGATGTGGATTTAATGAAAAAAATAGCAATAGCAGGATACGGAAATCTGGGCAGAGGTGCCGAGGCGGCGCTTATGAGCCGTGACGATATGGAGCTTTGCGCCGTAATTACAAGGCGTGACCCAGACAAGCTGAAAATAAAAACAAAATCCGCAAGGGTGGTATCCCTTGACGACGTAGGAAGCCTTAAAGGAGAGGTGGACGCAATAATCATCTGCGCAGGCTCGGCAACCGACCTGCCCGAAATGACCCCCGCTCTTGCACGGGACTTTAACGTTATAGACTCTTTTGACACTCACGCTAAGATTCCCGAGCATTTCAAAAGGGTTGACGAGGCGGCGAGACTTGGCGGAAATATTGCTATGATATCTGTGGGCTGGGACCCCGGTATGTTTTCACTTAACAGACTTATGGCAAACGCGGTTTTGTGGAATGGCGATGATTACACCTTCTGGGGCAGAGGTGTAAGTCAGGGTCACTCGGATGCCATCAGGCGCATTGAGGGCGTGGTGGATGCAAGGCAGTACACTGTTCCCGTAGAGAGCGCTATGGAGAGGGTAAGGGCAGGCGAAGCGCCAAGCCTTACCACCCGTGAGAAGCACAAGAGAGAATGCTACGTTGTGGCAGAAAAGGGTGCTGACCTTGACAGAATAGAGCGTGAAATCAAGACTATGCCCAACTATTTTGCAGACTACGACACCACCGTTACCTTTATAACGAAGGAGGAGCTTGACCGTGAGCACTCACGCCTTCTTCACGGCGGAAGTGTTATCAGGACCGGCAAGACGGGCTGGAACGGGGAAAACAATCATATGATAGAATACTCCCTGAAGCTTGACTCCACCCCCGAGTTCACCGCCAGCGTTATCGTGGCTTATACCGCGGCAATGCTGAGAATGAAGGAGAGGGGAGAGGTCGGATGCAAGACGGTATTCGACGTTACACCTGCGGAGCTCGGTGGCTTTTCAAGTGAAGAAATGCTCTCCCACATGCTATAGTGGCGAGCCGCCACGGGCATAGCTTGCCTATCGCGACGCTTATCTGATTTGAAGAAAGCAAAACGGCAAGGTTTGATTTTATTGCATTTACCCATATATTATAGTGGCGAGCCGCCACGGGCATAGCTTGCCTATCGCAACGCTGACTTAATTTAAAGAAAGCAAAACGGCAAGGTTTGATTTTATTGTATTTACCCATACATTATAGTGGCGAGCATTTGCCAGTAAATAAAAAAGAAGGAAAAGAATATGTTATCGGATAATATCGGAATAAACGCTTCGGGGCACCTGACCTTTGCAGGACTTGATACTCTTGCGCTTGCTAAGGAATATGGCACTCCCCTCTATCTTATCGACGAGGACAGGATAGTGGCAAGAGCGAAGGAATATATGAGCGCAATGCAGGAATATATGGGCGACGCCCACCCCTGCTATGCAGGAAAGGCGCTTTGCTACACGGATCTGTACAGAGCGCTTGAAAGAATAGGAATGTGGATAGACGTTGTATCCCCGGGTGAATTCTATACGGCAAAGAGGGCAGGCTTCAATCTGGAGCGCGCAATGTTCCACGGAAACAACAAGACCGACGCTGATATAAGAGAAGCGCTGACTCTGGGGGTTGGCAGAATAGTGTCCGACTCGGAGGACGAGGTGATAGCCCTTGAGAGAATTGCAGGGGAATTAAATATAAAGGCGAGGGTGCTCTTAAGGCTTACTCCAGGCATTGACCCCCACACCCACAAGGCAATAAATACGGGTACTATCGACTCCAAGTTCGGCGTAGCCATCGAAACGGGCGATGCCGAGCGTCTGGTGGAGAAGGTGCTCAAAATGAAGAATATCACCCTTATGGGCTACCATTGCCACGTGGGCTCGCAGATATTCGAGTGCGACCCCTTTTACGAGGCGGTGGACAAGATGCTCCGCTTTGCCGAGGATATGAAAAATAAATACGGTGCTATTCCCGAGGAAATAAACCTTGGCGGAGGTATGGCGGTGCCCTACCTTGAAAACGACGAAAAAATAAGCTACACCGAGAACATCAAGAATATCGGCGCTCATATCGACGAGGTGCTGTCTACCCTTTCAATTTCACGTCCCCGCTTCTTTATGGAGCCCGGCAGAAGCATCGTTGCCGATAGCGGTATGACCTTGTATAAGGTGGGTACGGTGAAGTGTGTCAAGGACTACAAGAACTACGTGTCGGTGGACGGAGGTATGGCGGACAACCCAAGATACGCCCTTTACCAGTCGCCCTACACGGTAATCAACGCTTCGAGGGCAGGGGAGACTCCCGACTTCAAGGCGACTATATGCGGAAGATGCTGTGAAAGCGGTGACCTTATCCAAGAGGGCGTGACTATCGCGAGACCCCAGCGTGACGACGTTCTTGCCGTGGCAACCACGGGCGCATATAACTACTCTATGGCGTCAAACTACAACCGTTTATGTAAGCCTGCTCTCGTTACTATCAGCGACGGCAAGGCGAGAGTTTCGGTACGCCGTGAAACTCTGGACGACCTCGTTCGGTGTGATATATAGGAGGAAATTATGAATAAGCTTCTTGAAAAGCTCAGGCTCGGTGATGCAGGCCCCGTCTTTGACGAGTGCTATGAAAAGGCGCTGAAGGACGATTCTCTTCCCGAATGCTTAAGTGAAGAATACATTCTTCGTTTGCACGAGGAGTGCAACGTACTCCCGACACATTTGTCATTGGTGCTTAAAGCGAGAGAAGGGGTTGTGGCAAACGAAGACCTCACTCTTTTCGTTAAGACCATATGCAACGTGCTTGAAAGCGGACCTAACTCCCGCGCGGCTATGTGCAGAATACGTATTCCCACAGCCCCCGAGGGCGCAGACCCGCTTCCTTACGATATGGTGGGAGTGTTCCCCATACTCTCAACTATAAGGAAAAGCAGAGAGGCTCTGCGCAAAAGGGGTATTCCCGAGGATATTATAGAAGAGTCCTTCCCGCTGGACGGCACCATTGGCGCCTCCTCGGAGCGTGACGGCAGAGATACCTTCAATAACGTATATTTCAACTGGTGTTTCCACTACGTTTACGGCACTATTTTAAGGATAGGCAGATTTAATTTCGAGATATTCGACAGACTGGGGGCTTACGGCGCCTGCGCCTTTGAAAACTCCCGCGGTGACGTGAGAGTGCTGATGTCGGGCGTGCCCTTCCACAAGGACGGCGCAAGGCTTGGCGCATACGGTCATAAGGACGAGGAGGGCTCCTTTACTCCCGAGCTTACCGAGACCGAGGACTACTACGAGGGCTACGAGCCCGACGGCGAGGATACGGGCTTTATTTCTAAAGATAAGGTAAGGCTTGACAAAAAGGAATGGACTCTGTTCGTTTCCCCCAAGGATACCTGCCTTTCAGTACATATTCCTGCCGACGGCGCCTTTGACAAGGAGAGCTGTGAAGCCTCCTACGACAGAGCCCGTGAGGTGTTCAGCCGTTGTTATCCCGAATACGATTTCAAGGCTTTCATTTGTATTTCATGGCTCTTGTCGGAGGACTTGAGACAGATTTTGAAGCCCGACTCAAAGATACTTTCATTCAGCGATAAATACGTTCATTTCCCCAATGCCTATACGGGCTGCAGCTGCTTCTCCTTTGCTTTCAAGAAGATAGTCACCTCTCTTGACTCTCTTGACGTTGACTCACTCCCCGAGGAGACCTCTCTCCAGCGCGGAGTAAAACAGAGGTACAAGGATGGCGGTATCGTCCGCGAGGGCTCGGGAATTTTCAAGTTTTAATAATTAGGAGGCGATTACTATGCGTTGGGAAGACCTGCGTGAAGAAGAATTTGCACCTGCAATAAAAGAATCACACGGCGTTTGCGCTATGGCAATGGGCTGTCTTGAAATGCACGGACAGCATCTCCCGCTTGGTACAGATACCCTGAAGGGCGGCAGAATACTTGACTGGGCGGCAGAGCGCGAGCCTGTTATGACACTTCCGCCGCTCCAGTTCGGCAGTCTTGAGGGTGCGCGTAAGAGCGACCCCGCAAAGGGTGAAACGCACTACGGATATTTTGCACTCAGCACCTCTCTTTTGATGGATCTGCTTGAGGAGATATGCGACGAGGTTGAAAGGAACGGCTTTGACAAGTTCGTTATCTGCAACAGCCACGGCGGCAATCTTCCGCTTCTCAACTGCTTTATGCGCAGAATTGTATCAAAAAAAAGAAAATGCAAGGTGTTTATGAAGCACATTTCGCTTCCTAACCCTGCGGATATTCTCGCCGAGATAACACAAAAGGGGCTTGAAGCCTATCCTGCTCTCAAGGAGTCCGACCTCGATGTTCTCCGCGAGTATGTTGATAACAAAAGAACGGGCGGCCACGCCTGCCTTTCAGAGTCGGCTCTCATCTACGGAACATATCCCGAGCTTGTAAGAATGGATAAGGCAGACGACCTCTCGGGCGTGCCTACAGGAAGGACGGGCATTCTTGGTCAGGCGGGCATTATATGGGGAGATGCGTGGGCCCTCGAGTATCCTAATGCATATAGCGGATATTCCTCTACCGCTCTTACCAAGGAGCTGTCGGATGTTTTTGTGGAGGCGGCGGTAGCCAACCTTGCAAAAGCGCTCGGCGTGCTTAAAAACGACGAATTGATGTCTTCGCTTGATTAACAATAGTTTGCATAAGAGATTTTTTGGAGGATAGATATTATGAGATGGGAAGACCTGCGAGAAGAAGAATTTGCACCTGCAATAAAAGAATCACACGGCGTTTGCGCTATGGCTATGGGATGTCTTGAAATGCACGGACAGCACCTGCCTCTCGGCACAGATACTCTTCATGGAAAGAGAATTTTGGAGGTTGCCTCCGAGCGTGAGCCCGTGGTTACTTTGCCTCCGCTCTATTTCGGCGACCTTCAGGGCGCGCAGAAAAAAGACCCCACCAAGGGCGAGGGACACTACGGCTATATGGCGCTCAGCGTGGAGCTTTTGACGAGGCTTCTTGAGGAGATATGCGACGAGGTTGAAAGAAACGGCTTTGACAAGTTCGTTATTGTATCAAGCCACGGCGGTAACACCGCTCTTCTCAATAACTTTTCAAGGAAGATAGCATCAAAGAAGAGAAAATGTAAGATTTTTATACATAATATTACTCTTCCTCATCCAAGCAATATTTTAAAGCTTGTGGAGCAGAACGGAAGGGACTATTTCCCCGAGCTCTCCGACGAGGACCTTCGTGTTCTTCGGGAATACGTGGACGAGAGAAAGTCGGGGGGTCACGCCTGCCTTGCGGAAACCGCCTGGCTGTATAGCCAATACCCCGAGCTGACGAGGCTTGACAAGATTGAGGCGCTTTCAGGGCTCTCCACTCATACCACCGATTTCCTGTCAAGAGCAGGGCTCGTCTGGGGCGACGCCTGGGAGAAGGACTACCCCAACGCCTATTCGGGACACGCACCCGTGGGACTCACACCCGCTATGGCAGACGTTTTCTTCGAGCTTGCAGTAAGACGGGTCACCGAGGCGCTCCACGTGCTTCGTGACGACGGACTTATGGCGACTCTTGACAGGTGAAATGTTAATAAAATGTTAAATTTGCCCCGCACCCTTGAAAAAGAGTGCGGGGTATGATATACTATATCGGCAAAAATACACACACAGGGGTGTAAAGGTCGGCAGTTCGCATAGCTTTTATGTGCCCGACGGCTCGGCTTCTGTGGTGGAAAAAACTTTAAGGAGGACATTAAAAATGTCAGTAATTTCAATGAAGCAGCTTCTTGAAGCAGGTGTTCATTTCGGACATCAGACAAGAAGATGGAACCCGAAGATGTCAGAGTACATCTTCACAGAGCGTAACGGCATTCACATCATCGACCTTCAGAAGACAGTTAAGAAGGTAGAAGAGGCGTATATGTTCGTTCGCGAGATCGCAGAGAACGAAGGAAGCATTCTCTTCGTTGGTACAAAGAAGCAGGCTCAGGACGCAGTTAAGGAAGAGGCACTCCGTGCAGGTATGTACTTCGTTAACGCTCGCTGGCCCGGCGGTATGCTCACCAACTTCAAGACTATCAAGAAGAGCATCGCAAGACTTAACACTCTTCACAAGTTTGAGGAGGACGGCACCTTCGAGCTTCTTCCCAAGAAGGAAGTTAGCGCTCTTACAAAGGAAATGGACAAGCTTGAGACCAACCTTGGCGGTATCAAGGAAATGACCGCCATCCCCGATGCAGTATTTATCGTAGACCCCCGCAAGGAAGCTAACGCTGTTGCAGAGGCTCGCAAGCTCGGTATTCC
>JAZSLY010000186.1:0-10652 GCA_045535585.1 Eubacteriales bacterium | reverse complement strand
AAAAATCCCGAGGACGCTTTACTGACGCACGGCGACGACGGGATTTTTACAGTTGACGAAATATTATGGAAAATTTATAAGAAAGTTTAACTTTCAGGAATTTAAATTCCGACGAAATTTTTCCTAAGACAATGAGCGGGGGATTTTTGCCGTGAAGCAAAGCTCAACGAGCAAAAATTCAAGCCATCCGACAACAGTCGGAGGCAATAAAAAAAGGGCAAGGAAGGCTTACTAAACGTAAGTCGACGATGCCCTTTTTGAAATTAACGAAGTATTAGGGAAAATTTATAAGGAATTTACTTAATGAAGGCAGAATAAATCACATTCATCGCCTTCTCAAAATCTTCATTCTTGACACCGATGATGATGTTGAGCTCGCTGGAGCCTTGGTCGATCATTTTGATGTTTACGCCACCGTCGGAAAGGGCGGAGAAGATGCGGGAGGCGGTACCCTTTGTGCTGACCATACCTCTACCTACGACTGCAACGAGGGCATAGCCGTCCTCTATGGTTACGTGGTCGGGGTTAACAGCCTTGAAGATATCGTTCATGAGAGACTCACGCTTGCCTTCAAGAGCGTTTTCAGCAATAACGACGCTCATGGTGTCGATGCCTGAAGGAAGATGCTCGAAGGAGATGCCCGACTTTTCAAGGGCTTCAAGGACACGTCGTCCGAAGCCGAGCTCCTGATTCATCATATCCTTTTCAATTCGGATAACGGAGAAATTCTTCTTACCCGCGATACCGGTGATAACCGTGTTATCCTCGTTTTCGGGAGCCTCGGATACTATCATAGTGCCCTTATCCTCGGGGGCGTTGGTGTTCTTGATATTGATAGGAATACCCATCATTCTTACGGGGAAAACTGCGTCCTCGTGGAGAACTGTCGCACCCATATAGGAAAGCTCACGAAGCTCTCTGTAGGTAATATATTTAATGGCGCGGGGATTCTTGATAATTCTGGGGTCTGCCATCATAAAGCCCGAAACGTCGGTCCAGTTCTCGTAGAGAGAAACGGCGGCGGCACGTGCAACGATAGAGCCCGTAATATCCGAGCCGCCTCTTGAGAAAGTCTTTATAGTATCGTTGGGCATAGAGCCGTAGAAGCCCGGAATTACAGCGTGGGTATGATTTTTAAGTGTTTCGGAGAGCACCTCGTTGGTCCTCTCGGAATCGAAGCTTCCGTCAAGCTTGAAGAAAATAACGTTTGCGGCGTCGATAAAATCGAAGCCGAGATATTTTGCCAAAATTTTACCGTTGAGATACTCACCGCGGCTGGCAGCATAATCTCTGCCCGATTTGTGACGGAAGGCGTATTTTATTGCGTCAAAATCGTCCTCAAGAGAAAGGTCTACGCCGAGGTCGGAAATAATAGTATTGTATCTGTCTCTTATTTCATCAAACAAGGTATCTATATTTTCGCCCTGACTTGCCATTTCATAGCATTTGTAGAGCATATCTGTAACCTTTGTGTCGTTTGAAAACCTCTTGCCAGGTGCAGAGGGTACAACGTATCTGCGGGCAGGGTCTGCCGTGATGATATCCTTAACCTTTTTAAACTGTGATGCGTCGGCAAGTGAAGAACCGCCGAACTTAACTACTTTCAAGTCCATTGTAAAACCTCATTTTATATTAATTCATTATATTTTATTTCATTTATCGTATTTTGTCAACTGCTTTTTCAAAAATTAGGCAAAGCAACTTTTAAAAAACAATAATTTACAATGGTCAAAGCCAAAAAATGCACCGCATATATCTTCTTCTTTTGTGCAAATTATATTTGGGACAAAAAAATCAGTTTGTCCCTTTAAGTGTGGATTTGGGGAGAAATTTCAATGTTGGGAAAATTAAATAAATATAAAAGCAAACGAATATTTTCCTTTATTATTGCCATACTCCTTATCACCTCACCTCTTGCTTTGGCAGAGGATTTTCTGTATATCGGAGGTTTTCCCTTCGGAGTAAGAATGTGCACCGACGGCGTTTACGTGTCGGGCACGGGAGAGGTGGACAGCACAGTAGGTATGACCTCACCTGCAAAGGATGCAGGAATTATGGCGGGAGATATAATAAAGAAAATCAACGGCGTGGACACAGAAAGTGCCGATGAGGTGTCCAATGCGGTGCGCAGCTCAAAGGGAAAAATGCTTACCTTTGATATTCTGCGTGAAGGACGGGCAAGTCGGGTAAACGTAGTGCCCGTTCAGGAGAAGGAAAGCGGTGAATATAAGGCAGGGCTCTACGTGAAGGACAAGGCGTCGGGAATAGGCACCGTCACCTACGTTGAGAGTGACGGGCAGGGCTTTGGCGGTCTCGGTCACGGGATTACCGACAGATACACTATGGGCGTTCTGCCACTTAAAAGCGGCAGCGTTCACGAGGTGGAGATAACCGACGTGACGAGGGGTGACAGAACTATACCGGGTGAGTTAAAGGGCACTCTTTCCCCCGAGGAAAGCGGAGCTCTTGAAAAGAACACCGAAATGGGTGTTTTCGGAAAATTCAGCAAATCAGTGACAAATCTGCCAAAGGCAGAGATTGCTAAAAAGGACGAGGTAGCGGAGGGCGGATGCACTATTTACACTACCTTGTCAGGTCAGTCACCCACGGCGCTTGACGCGGAGATAGTGAAGATAGTGGACACAAAGTCCAATACCAAAAACTTTATCGTAAAGCTGACCGACGAGGAGGGGCTGTCGAGGGCAGGCGGAATAGTTCAGGGAATGTCAGGCTCACCCATCGTCCAGAACGGCAAGATAATTGGTGCCGTCACCCACGTGCTTCTCCGTGACCAGAAATGCGGCTTCGGGATATTTATTGAAAATATGCTTGCTGAAGCAGAGAAAATTAATTAAAAACAAACGAAAAAAGAACCGACGTGTCGGTTCTTTTTCGTTTTATAAAAGCTTTTTATACTCCGTTGGGGAATAGCCGGTATAGCTTTTAAATTGCTTGCTGAAATGATATTCGTCGTAAAAGCCGAGGTTATAGGAAATTTCCTTTATTTGCATTTCGGGGAAATTTTTTATAAGTGAAATCGACTGTTCAAGCTTGAAATTGAGAATATAGCGGTGTATGGTCAAGCCGAACTGTGCCTTGAATTTGGTTTCGGCGGTTTTGAGAGAAACGTTCACAAGCTTGGCAAGCTCTCTGTTACTGTAAAACTTTTCGGGGTTACGGTGAATGATGCTTTTTATCCTTTCGCCGAGTATTTCGGCAGATGCCTTTTTGGTGAGATAAAGCTCGTGCAATAAGAGGTCAAATAGTATAGACGCCTTCACGCCGTCCTGTGCAAGCTTGGCATTGACTATTTCGTAGAATATTTTTTTGATATTTTTATTAGAGGATACCTCGGTAAGAGAGTCTATTGCGGCAGGGTCGTCACACACATCAAAGGTCAAATCCCCCTCCTCAGAGGAAACGTGGAAATACATCGTTCTCGTGCCCGAGGTGCACTCGGATACGCCGTAGTGCTCCTCCCCCGCCCCGAGAATGAGCAAATGGTCCTTTTTTAATTCGAACACTTCTCCACTTTGTCCTATTTTCCATTCACCGTCGACCATATATATAAAGTCGTGCTCCTTCATTCTCCTCTGTGGGTGGATAAACGGCGTGGCGTAAAAGTTTATATTGGCTTCCGTGACAGTATGACGAGCAGTTGTATTGAATAAATTTTTCATGTTCTGCCTCCGATTTATTTATCTTATTTTACATCTTAAATTCTTTTTTGTCAATGTTAAATAAATTTCCGATATTTTATAATGAGGTTAGTCAGGAGGGATAGGTATGCGAATATTTGGCAAGGGCTTCAATTTCGGGCAGGACGGACCCGGTAACAGACTTGTTTATCATTTGTCGGGGTGTAATATGCATTGCATCTGGTGCTCGAACGCCGATGGGATATCGTCTCTTTCGGGAAAGGAAGTGACTGCGGAGGAAATCCTGCGGGAGTGTGAGAGCGCGAAGCCGATGTTCTTTTCGGGCGGCGGCGTTACATTCACGGGCGGAGAGCCGTCCCTGCAGGAAAAGGAGCTTCTTTACGTTCTGAAGGAGCTGAAGGCGCGAAATATACATACTGCCCTCGAAACAAACGCTACTTCAAAAAATCTTTTGAAAATAGCGGAGCACGTGGACTTTCTGATTATGGATTTCAAGCACTACGACAGTGAGATGTTGAAAAAATATACGGGAATAGGTAACGAAACGATAAAGGAAAACTATGAGAAGCTATGTCTCAGCGGGCGGGAGCTTCACGTGAGAATTCCACTTATCAACGGAATAAACGCCCACTCCCCCGAGGAGTTCGCAAGGTACTTATCTCTATTTGCCAATGATAAGACCGACTTTGAATTCCTGCCTTACCACGAGTACGGACGGGAAAAGTGGCGTGGCGAATACAAGGTAAAAAACGGATTTATAAATAAAGATACTCTGGCGGATTTTTGCAATACCTTTAAAAAATACAACTTAAAAGTTCTTAACGTTCAGGAGGGGTAATAATTATGTTTAAAATTTATGAAAAAGGCGAGCTTACACAAATGGCAAAGGCTCTTTACAGAGAAGAGCGTGAAATCAAGCGACTTGACGGATGGTTTATAGCCAAGGAAACCGAAATGCAAAATGATGAAAAGTACAACGCATTTTCACCCGAAATAAAGAAGGCGCACTTACTTTGCGAGGTTTTGAAAAGCCTTCCCATCAGTCTCAGCGACAACGCAATTTTCGTGGGCACGCAGAGAGATGCCTTTGCAAGAAGCTATGCCCTTATAAACCCTTCGTTTACCGTCAAGGGCTTTTCGGGATATTGCGACCCTATGGCGATTTACAACGATATTGTACCAAACGATGAATTCAGCGAGGAAAGAATAGACAAGGTGCGTCGCTTCACCGCAAAGAGCCCTATGGTAGAGCTTCTGAATACCACCTACGGCAAGGCGGAAAATTATACGAAGGAGGTTATTTTCTTCGTAGAGCAGGTTACGGGTCACGTTATTCCCGATTTCAGATTTGCCCTGAAAAACGGCGTTGATGCGCTTACCCATGAAGCCGAGAAGAATGAGGGTGAATTTTACGAGGCGGCGGCGATTGCCCTTGGCGGTGTAAAAATTCTTATCGACAGATACCTTGACCTGATTGCAGAAAAGAAGCCTCTTGCGAGCGAAAAGAGAAAAGCTCAGCTTGAATTCCTTGAAAAGAGCCTTCTTAATATACGAAGCAACGGTGCGTCTAACCTTTACGAAGCACTCCAGCTCTACATACTTTTGTGGGAGATTATGTGCCTCGAGCAAGCGCCCAATCCATACGCCTTTTCGGTAGGCAACGCCGACAGAATTTTCGAGCCCTACCGTCTCGACCTTAACAGAGACGAAGCGGCAGAGCTTTTCAAGCATTTTCTCGTATTTTACAACGTCGGAGACAGAAGCTGGGCGATTTCCCAGAACGTGCTGATTTCGGGCAGGGATACTGATGGGCGTGACCTTACCAACACCATGAGCTATGCCATTATGGACGCATACTTTGATATGAATCTGCCTCAGCCCATTTTGTCGGTGAAGCTTCACAAGAACACACCGAAAAAGCTGTATGAGGAAATGGGAAAATTTTTCTTTACGGCAGGAGCACTCACCCCCTCCCTCTTCAACGACGATTCGCTTTTCGAGGTGCTTCGCAATAACGGAATTGACGAGGCGGACCTCTCCGATTACAGCGTTGCAGGATGTCAGGAGCCTCTTATTATGGGCAAGGACAACGGCAACACCACTAATAGCTGGCTGAGTCTTCCAAAGGTGCTTGAAATGGTTCTCCACGGCGGCGTATCCTCCATTACGGGTGACAAGCTTATGGAGGTCGGAGAATACAGTCTTGAAAACGTTCGTGACGCCTTTTATAAAACGCTTGACCGTGTGCTTGATGAAATGGTGTCCGCCGCAAACGGAGCATCAACGGCTCTTTCGGAATTGAAGGTGCCCTTCCTCAGCTCCTTTATGGGCGGTCTTGATTACGGCGCAGATATGCGAGACACAAAAAAGCAGGGCACGAAATATAACGGAAGCGGTTGCCTCGTTCACGGACTTACAGTATTGGCGGACGCCTTTATCGCCATTGACGAGTACGTTAAGAAATACAACGACAAGGCGCTTCTTTCAGATGCGTTGAAAAAGAACTTTGAGGGTTACGAGGATTTGAGAGAATTTTTACTGTCCTGCCCCAAGTTCGGCAATAATATAGCCGTAGTTGACGAAGAGGCAAGAGAAATTGCAAACAAGGTAGCGGATATGATACGCTCGAAGAAAAATTATCTCGGCAACCCATTCCGTCCCGACTTTTCAAGCCCGTCAACACACCTTACCTACGGATATTGGGTAGGTGCAACACCCGACGGAAGACGCTCAAGAGATATGCTTGGCTACGGAGTTGACCCGCTATATGGCGAGGCGTCAAACGGTCTTGGCTTCCGTATGCTTTCAAATATGAAGCTTCCCTTTGAACAATTCAACGGCGGTTATGCATCTCACCTCGGTATCGACCCGAAATTCTTCGGCACGGGAACTCACGAGGAGAAGGGCGTCAGATTTTTTGAAAACGTCATCTCTCCCCTCTTCTTCAACCCCTACGTTGAGGGCATATCACCCTTCTACCTCTACGTAAACGTTACGACCCCCGAAATATTGAGAAAGGTTCTTGCAGACCCCAAAAAGTATGCGCCAAGCGGTGTATATATTATGAGAATACACGGAACCTTCGTCAATTTCCTTGACCTTTCTCCCGAAATTCAGGAGGATATTATAACGAGATTAGACCTGAAATCCACGTCAATCGGTTGTTAGGAGCGTAATATGAAAATAAATACTCCCATATTTTTTGAAAAGAACAGAGTAGCAAGAGTTTATACGGGCGGTAAGCTGTTCGCCGATTTTTTCCACGACAATTCCGAGGACGGCTTTGAGCCTGAGGAATGGGTGGCGTCTGCCGTCAAGGCAATAAACAAGGTGCAGAAAAGCGAAAAAGAGGGTGTTTCACGCATTAAGGGGGAGGACGTATATTTCGACGACCTTTTAAGAGAGCACTCCGATGAGCTTCTGGGGGATAGCACGGCGTACAGAATACTTGTTAAATTCCTCGACAGTGCAATAAGACTGCCTGCACAGGCGCATCCCGACAAGGCGTTTTCACGAAAATATTTCAACTCTGAATACGGAAAGACGGAATGTTGGATAGTTCTTGCCACAAGACCCGATGCCAAGATATACTTTGGCTTCAGGGATGGAGTCAACAAGGAGCAGTTCATCGAGGCAATCAAAGAGAGTGAAAACGACCGTGACGCTATGGAAAGGCTGATGATAGCCCGTCCTGCCAAGGCAGGCGACGTTTATCTCGTTCCTGCAAAGACGGTTCACGCAATAGGCAAGGGATGCCTGATACTTGAAATTCAGGAGCCTACCGACTTCACCGTTCAGCCCGAAAGATTTTGCGGTGATTACAGACTTTCAGACAAGGAAATGTACCTTACCCTGACGCCCGAGGAGGCGATTGAGTGCTTCGACTTTGAGGGCTCGGCAGACCCTAAAGTTACTCCCGAGACCATTGAAAAGGGCGACGGCGTGCTTGTTGAAAGCTATATTGGTCCGAAAAATACAGATTGCTTCGTTATTAACAAAATTACCCTCAAGGGCGGCGAAAAGTGCCTGAACGTAGAAAAGAGCTACGGACTGTACATCATTACGAGTGGTGATGGGCTTTTGCTTGGGGAGAACTATTCCAGAAGAATCGGCAAGGGCGACTATTTCTTCCTTCCTGCCTCGCTCATGGGCAAATTCAAGGTAAAGGGAGAGCTTGAGTTATTTGAATGTTATTGAGGTGTAAAATGTACGCAATAGGAATTGATATCGGTACTACAAGTATTTGCGGTGTTAAGGTGTCACTTGACAAAAAGAACACCGTAAAGTCAATCACAAGAAATTCCAACGCCTATATTAAAGGCACGGCAGATTTTGAAAAAATACAATCGGTGGACAGAATACTCGACGTTGCCCTCGGCATTCTCCACGAGCTTATCGACGGGGACGTTAAGGTTATCGGTGTGACGGGTCAGATGCACGGCATACTTTATACTAACAAAAACGGAGACGCAGTAAGCCCTCTTTACACCTGGGAGGACGGCAGAGGAAATCTGCCCTACAAGGATACGACCTATGCCGAATACCTGAAAACGCCCTCGGGCTATGGCAACGTGACCGACTTTTACAACCGCGAAAACGGGCTCGTTCCACCTGACGCCGTAGGGTATTGCACGATACACGATTATCTTGTAATGAAGCTTTGTTCTCTGAAAAAGGCGCTAGTCCACGTAACTAATGCCGCAAGCTTCGGGCTATTTGACATATTGAAAAACTCATTTGATTACGAAAACGGCATTGACGTTATTACCGATTATAAAATTGCAGGCGAATACAAGGGAATTCCCGTTGCCGTGGCTATCGGTGACAATCAAGCAAGCGTTCTGTCAAGCCTTGACAATGAAGAAAAGATTCTTATCAACGTAGGCACGGGAAGTCAGGTTACGGCGATTACCGACAAGATAATAGATGCCGAAAATATTGAAATGAGACCGTTTTTTGAGGGCAAATATATTGCCGTCGGCGCCGCTCTTTGCGGCGGCAGGGCGTATTCTCTTCTGAAGGATTTTTTTAAGTCTGCCCTCTCTCCGCTAAAGCCCGTCACCGACGACGAGGTTTATAAAATTATGCAGGGCTATCTTGACGAAAGCGCAGAAGAGCTTGAGGTAGACACCAGATTTGCAGGGACGAGAAGAGATAACACGGTTAAAGGAAGTATTGTGGGCATTTCTACCGAAAATCTTACCCCATCAGCCATGACGAGAGGCGTGCTTTCCGGAATGATAAACGAGCTTTACGAGATGATAGCGCCAACGGGCGTTAAGATACAAGGCATTGTCGGTTCGGGAAACGGAGTAAGAAAAAACCGAGCGCTGACAGAGATTGCAGAAAAGAAATTCTCCCTGAAAATGCAAATTCCCTGCCACACGGAAGAGGCGGCGGTAGGAGCCACAATGTTCGCGCTCATTGCCGTAGAGTATTACAAGAATATCAAAGACGCAGTAAAGCAGATTAAATACGTATAAAGCAAGGCAGCAAAGCTCAAATGCTTTGCTGCCTCAATTTTATTTGTTGGATTATCCCAGCTTATCGAATGCCTTGACAACCTTTCTTATCTGGTTTTTTGCATCACCTCGACGGGAATTGTACCAAGACTCGAACTTACCGTTTCTGCGCTCAACGAGCTGCATCGTAAGTCCTGAGAAGAGTCCCTCACCGCCGTAGATTTTACCGAAGTTAAACTCACGGCCTGCAATTATGTAGTCAAGAACCTCCTTGGACTCGTCGTCACGAAGGTATCTTGTTTTAAGTGCAATTTCATAGAAGGTAGGCGTTACTATCTTCCAGGTTTCTGCAGTGAAGCCTTCAACGCAGGCGCCTACAAACTCAAGGTCCTTGCAGGTCTTGGGAACTGCAAGTGAGGCGAAATGTGACGATCCTGTGGTGTAGTACATTTCCTGCTCCTCGTTCCACTTGGGAATAGGAAGAATTCCGTAGTCGTCCTTGAAGTTACGGAGCGTTGCGCCCGTAACCTGACCCAAAGTATCAATTCCGAATATAGCCTTACCTGCATAGAAAATATTCATAGGGTTGTCGGAGGATTCCTTGTACGCACCGTTGTTTTCAACGGGAACGAAGTAAACGCCCTGAGTATTATGGCAATGATTGATAAGTGTGTCAATGATATCGTAAATCTTATCGGTCTTGAGTACGTCCTGGGGCTCGCCCTCGCTGTTGATGATAACGCTGGGGTTATCAAAGGCGGTAAGGAAAACGCCTACCGAGCTGCTTCCTGCCTGAGCCAGACCGTAGAAGTCGCCCGCACTCTTTTCTCCGTCGCCGTCCTCGTCAATATAAACGTCCTTGATGAGATTATAGAAATAATCGTAGGTCCACTTGCCGTCATTTACAACCTCGTAAAGATTGCCAAGGTCGTAGGCGTTGGCAAGAGCCTTGTTGAAGTATACGCATCTTTGACCCGTTGTTGCGTAAAAGCTGAAATCTGAAACCGCAAGTATACATTTTCCCTCGTAAGTAAGCTGTGTTCTGTTGAATTCAGGCCACCAAGGCTTTGTAAAGTCAACGTGGGGAACGTCATACCAGTTAAGGAATACGTTTCTTACTACAATGTTACCTGCTGACGAGGTATGTGAGAAGAAAAGGTCAAACTCATCAGAGCCTGACGTTACGGTCTTGATAACGTAGTCACGGACGCTCTGGTAGTCGCTGTAGTATGAGAGCACCATCTTAAAATTAAACCTGTTTTCCACTTTTTTGTTACGCTCTGCCTTGGCGTCAACAATAAGGTTGCCCTGATTAACGTCCTCGTCATCGATGTAAAACTCCGCATCGTGTGTTACCACTCTCAGCTCTTTTCCGCCGAAATCGTGGTCTCCTATATCGTCCTTCACCTGAGCGCGCTCCCAGAAGATGTCCCCTTCTTCACCCTCAACGTCAATGGACGTCTTGTCGTCGTTCTCTTTTTCCTCCTCTTCCTCACCGCATGAGGTAAAGAGAAGGGTCATTGATGCAAGA
>JAZSLY010000184.1:0-5747 GCA_045535585.1 Eubacteriales bacterium | reverse complement strand
TAGGCAGAGGCGATATGCTCTACGCACCCGTTGGTGCAACCACGCCTATGCGTGTTCAGGGCTCGTTTGTCAGCGACGACGAGATAGAAGTCGGATCGTAGCCATGTCGTTCTGTGAGCCAAGGAGTTGTAGCCCCTAATTGTCTTCCTAAGACCGCTTGGCCTCCGACTTTAGGCAGAGGCGATATGCTCTACGCACCCGTTGGTGCAACCACGCCTATGCGTGTTCAGGGCTCGTTTGTCAGCGACGACGAGATAGAGTCTGTTATAAGCTTCCTTAAAGGAACCTCCTCTGCCGATTACAGTGAGGAGATTATGGACAGTATTGAAAAGGAAGCGGCAAAATGCGAAAAATCCAAGTCCAAGGCGGTTGACAGCGAGGACGATTTCAGCGACGACGGTGACGATTCACTCAACAGTGACCCTATGCTTCGCCCTGCTATTGAAATCGCCATAGACAGCGGTACTATCTCCACCTCCATGCTTCAAAGAAAATTAAAGCTGGGTTACGCCAGAGCCGCAAGGCTTATTGATAAAATGGAGAACCTTGGAGTCGTAAGTGAATTTGCAGGCTCCAAGCCGAGAACGGTGCTCATTTCCCACGAAAAGTATATGGAAATGGTTGCAAATTCCGAAAATTAAGGAGTAACAATGTTTGACGAAAATAGAATAAATGCCCTCGCCGAGACTTATAATTCGGATATGGCAAAGGAAATTTTCGACCTTGGTGAAAAGATCAGGAAGCTTGACCGTGACACAGATAAAAAAATGCTGCTTATCAAAATCCTTTCCCTCGCCTCTCTCGGCATAGTGGGTTACGTAGCATTCGGGGCTGTGGGGGGAATAATATTCGCCCTTATCGCTCTCATTTCATCCTTCTTTCTTCAATTCTCGTCGAAGAAAAACCTGATGATGAAATACTTCACCTTCTATCGCACCCGTATCCCCCGCATCATAGCGGAAAGTCAGGGAGACAGCGTGGAGATGACAGAGCCCGACGGGTCAGCGCAGGACTTTATTTCATCTCTTTTTCCACAGTACAAGCTGAAATTCAGGACCTGCCACAAATACGGAGAGCTTTATCTTGGCTTTGCCAAGTTTATGAAGGGTGATGAGCCTCAGGTGCAGGGAGCGCTTTACTATCTTGACCGTGGCAGGTGCGACCTTGATATTTCTCCAATCAAGGAGCTTCTTGATTACGGCGTGAAAAACAGCGTTTTCTCGGAGTATTCCTTCAAGTCCGACGATTACCATTCGCTTTTGTTCCTTGTGGGTGCCGCCACCTATCTCAACGGGCGCCTCGATATGAAGGACGACCTTTCCCTCGGCGAGCTGACGCACCAGCTGAAATATTACCTTTTGGGTAAGGAATTTGAAAAGCTGATAGAATAAAAAAATGCTGTAAAAACGAATTTCGTTTTTACAGCGTTTTTTTATTTTATTGCTTCTACCTTTATCATATTCGTGTTGCCCGGCAAACCGTTTATCTGTCCGCCCGTCATTACCACGTTGTCACCCGATTTGAGCGAGAATACCTTTTTCGCCTGCATTAATGCCTGGAAGAAAACAACGTCAATTGAGTTGTATTCCTCGTTCATTACGGGGGTAACTCCCCAACTCAAATTAAGCTGGCGCCACGCACGTCGGTTGGTGGTCATACCTATAATATCAACGGGGCATCTGAAACGGCTTACCATTCGCGCCGTTCTGCCCGACAGAGAATTGACAACTATGCACTTTGCGCCCACGTCTATCGCCATATTGCAAACCGAATGGGAAATGGCGTCAAGATTGTTTCTGATAGTATAATCCGTGGTGGCAAACACCTTTTTATAGTTTATCTGGCTCTCGGTATACTCTGCAATTTCCGCCATATTCTTCACGGCGCTTGCAGGATACTTACCTGCTGCAGTTTCACCCGATAGCATTATTGCCGAAGAGCCGTCATAAACTGCATTGGCTACGTCCGAAATCTCCGCTCTGGTGGGACGGGGATTGTGTATCATAGACTCCAGCATTTCGGTAGCGGTGATTACGCGTTTGCCGAGAAGACGGCATCTCTGTATCAGCTGTTTCTGTACCGCAGGCACCTCGACGAAGGGTATTTCTACGCCAAGGTCACCTCTTGCAACCATTATTCCGTCAGCAACCTCGCATATTTCATCGATGTTGTCAACGCCCGCTCTGTTTTCTATCTTTGCAATAATATCTATTTCCCTGCCACCGTTGTCGTTGAGAAATTCCCTCAATGCCTTCACGTCGTTCTTGCAGGAAACGAAAGACGCCGCAATAAAGTCAACGCCATTCTCGATACCGAAAATAAGGTCCTTTTTGTCCTGCTCGCTCAAATACTCATGAGCAAGCACCTTGTTTGGAAAGTTCATACTCTTTCTGTCGGATACCTCACCGCCAACCAGAACGGTGGTTATGACCTCGTTCCCGCTTATCTCATCAACCTTAAAATGCACGAGACCGTTGTTGAGCATGATAATATCGTCTGCTTTAAGGTCTGAGGTAAGATGCTTATAGTTCACCGACACCCTTTCCTCGTTTCCTACGATATCCTCGGTGGTAAAGACGAATTTATCCCCCGCCTTCAATACCACCTTTTTATTTTCAAAGGTCTTTATTCTGTATTCGGGACCCTTCGTGTCAAGCATTATGGGAATAGGCAAATCAAGCTTCTCTCTCACCTTTTTGATAAGCTCTATTTTCTCCAAATGGTCCTCGTGAGTACCGTGTGAAAAGTTGAGTCTTGCCACGTTCATTCCGTTTTTACACATTTCTGTCAGTACCGACTCCTCCGAGGAGGACGGACCTATTGTGCATATGATTTTTGTTTTCCGCATAATATTACTCCCAAAATCAAATATAATATCAATATATATTTATTTTAACACAAAACCCGTAAATTTTGTATATAAAAACAAAAAATAATGTAAAATGTTTACAAAAAAGTAAATTAAAGTCTGTTGAAAAGTCAATTTAATTCAATTATAGTATTTTAAAAAAAGGAGGCGCGGGCTTTGAAAATAGGCTTCACAAAAAAGGTCGTTGCAAAAAGTAAAAAAGGCTTTAAACGCCTTGTTTTCAGCCGAATAGGAATTATTACCCTTTTGCTGATAGCTCAATTTTTATTATTCCTTTTCCTGCTTTACCGATTTGAGCTGTCCCTGCCCCACTTCCTTGGCGGAAACGTACTCATAACCGTTATAACCGCCGTATACATCGTCAATTCCTCAATGGACCCCAGTGTGAAGATAACCTGGCTTGTTCTGATGCTTGCCCTCCCCTTCTTTGCGGCTGGTCTTTTGCTTTATACTAAGAGTGACCTTGGACACAGAGCGCTGAAGAAGGCGGTCGAAGCGTCCGGAAAGAAAACCGAAGGGCTGATAAAGTCAAGTCCCGACGTGACGAGGGCGCTATTCGAGCGCAACAAGGGAATATCGTCTCTTGCCCGTTACGTCTCAAAAAGAGGAGCTTTCCCCGTATATAATAAAACGAGTGTCACCTATCTCTCCTCGGGCGAGGAGAAATTCGTAGCGCTGAAAAAGGCGTTGAGGGGTGCTGAAAAGTTTATTTTCTTGGAATACTTCATTATTGCCGAGGGCTCTATGTGGGACGAGATACTCTCCATTCTCAAGGAGCGTGCCTCTCACGGCGTGGAAGTGAAAATAATGTACGACGGCACCTGCGAATTTACCCTTCTCCCCCACTCCTTCCCGAAGAAAATGAGTGCCCTTGGGATTGAATGCAGGGTTTTCGCACCCATTACCCCCTTTGTTTCTACCCATTATAACTACCGTGACCACAGAAAGATTGCGGTGATTGACGGGCGAATTGCATTCACGGGTGGTGTAAATATTGCGGATGAATATATTAACCGAAAGGTGAAATTCGGTCATTGGAAGGACGTCGCCGTAAGGCTTGAGGGAGACGCCGTCAACAGCTTCACCCTGATGTTCCTTCAATTATGGGGGCTTGAAAGACCGATAAAGGACTTTGGGAAATACCTTATTGCCTCCCCCTCATCCAATCCGTCGGGCTTTGTTATCCCCTTCTCCGACTGTCCCGTGGACAAGCACAAAACGGGCGAGCGCGTGTATATGGACATCCTCAACCGTGCCACCGACTACGTGCATATTATGACCCCCTATCTCATTATAGACAACGAAATGGAAACGGCGCTGAAATTCGCCGCCGAGCGAGGAGTGGAGGTTTCTCTCATTCTCCCCGGTATTCCCGACAAAAAGGGCGCTTTTGCCCTTGCCAAAACCCACTATCGCTCACTTATCTCGTCGGGGGTAAAAATATACGAATACACCCCGGGCTTCATTCACGCCAAGGTCTTTGTGTCGGATGACAGAGAGGCGGTGGTGGGAACGATAAACCTTGATTACCGAAGCCTTTACCACCACTTTGAATGTGCCGCCTATATGGCAAATACCCGTTGTATCGAGCAAATAGAAAACGACTTTCAAGCTACTCTTGCTAAATGCAGGAGAGTAACGAAAAAGACGATAAAAGAAGAAAAGCTAATAATAAAAATCAGGGGCATTATATTGAAATTTGTTGCCCCGCTGATGTAAAAAGGAGACGCTATGTACTTTCATTACAGCTACGAGCCGAGAATTTCGGATTACTCACCCGACGGAAAAATCACGGATTACGCACTTTTATGCCTGATTGAAGCGGGAGGAAACCTTCACTCGCTTAGTGTGGGCGAGGACATCATTTCTATGGGAAACCGTGGTATTGCCTGGATAATATCCGAATGGCGTGTCAGGGTGCTTGACCGTCCCTTGAACGGAGAGGCGCTGGACATTGTGACCTGGGTGCAAAAGGGCTCGTCGAGGATATGCTCGGAAAGGTGCTACAAGGTACTTGACAAAAACAAAAACCTCCGTGCCATAGCAGTAGCGAAGCTTGCGCTGATAGACGTGAACGAGGGAAAGATAATGCGCTTGACTCCCGAGTTCTGCGACAAGTATCAGCCCGAGGAGGAGGGCGTATTCGAGGAAAGAGCCCACAGAATGACGGAGCGGGAGAGCTATGACTTTTCAACCCCCGTCGGCATCAGGCGCTCGGACATAGACTTCAATAACCACATTCACAACACGGCGTACTTAACTCTGCTTGGTGAGGCGCTCACCGACGAATTATATAAGAGAGAATATTCCGAATTTTCTATTTACTACCGCAAGTCCATCCCCTTCGGAGACTCCCCCGTTGTAAAATACACAGAGGAGGGTGGCAGAATATATTCCGCTATCTATTCGGGGGACAGTCTTGCAACCTTAATAGAGCTTGGATAGGCTCTGGGAAAATAAAGCTTTTCCCCACCAAGATAAAGTTTCTTTTTCGATTGACCAATTTTTTTTGAAAACCTATTGAAATTATCAAATATTTATGCTATACTTTTAGGGCAATATGAGCCGGTGTGATGGAATTGGCAGACGTACGGGACTCAAAATCCCGCGGTAGCAATACCGTGCGGGTTCGACCCCCGCCACCGGCACCAGAAAAGAACCCTCATTTGTCTACGACAAGTGTGGGTTCTTTTCAACTAAATCCGTCCTTGCGGACGGGATAAATCCCACTTTCGTGGGATGAAATCACTTCGTGATGAAATCCGACTTCGTCGGGTAAAGGGACGGATTTAATTTCATCTGCGTCAGCAGATTTCATCCGAACGGAGTGAGGATTTCATCGCGCTTGCGCGATTTCATTGAAAATCGTTGAAACCTG
>JAZSLY010000198.1:0-5598 GCA_045535585.1 Eubacteriales bacterium | reverse complement strand
TTTTATAGTATAATAGATTATTACGAAAATATCAATAGGAGGTATCTCAAATGATATATAAAATAAGACCATTGGTTTCGGATTTAAGCGAAAAAGCCCGCGAAACCGTAATGCTGGCGGCAAGGGAGCTTCAAAAATATTTGATGCTTGTGTCAACCGCAGATTTTTCTATTATACCCACAAAGGAATATGACAAGTCCGAGGAGAACGTGGTGTACATCGGCGTTTCCCTTTCCGATAAGCTTTCTTCCGTTGAGTCAAAGGAGCTTGACGACGCAATACTGATAGACGTGAAGGACTTCACGGGCGTTATAACCGGCACGAATGCGCGCGCCGTGCTTATCGCAGTCTACCGCTACTTAAAGGAGCTTGGCTTTACCTTCCTGCGCCCCGGCGTTGGAGGTGAGAGCTATCCCGAATCCTTGAACTTAAAGACGGTTTTCGTAGGCGAAAAGGCGTCCTACCGTCACAGAGGAATATGCATCGAGGGTATAGTTTCACAGAAGAATCTGGTGGACATCATCGACTGGATTCCCAAGGCGTCTATGAATGGCTATTTTATGCAGTTCCAGCTTCCCCGCGCCTTCTTTGACCGTTGGTACGCAGAGGAGACTCCCCACAGAGAAAAGGTGAACCTCAGCGACGACGATATCAGGGCAATAGTTGCCCTTGGCGAAGAGGAAATAGAAAAGAGAAGCCTTCTTTACCACGGCGTAGGACACGGCTGGACTACTCAGGCGTTTGGAATTGACGGCTCCTCCTGGTGCACTCACGACGAGCCCGAGCCTCAATACAGAGATATTCTGGCAGAGATAAACGGCGAGAGAAAGCTCTTCAAGAGCGTTCCTCTCAATACTAACCTTTGCTACTCCAACCCTATAGCAAGAGAAAGAGTTACCGATAATATAGTAAATTACTGCAAGACCCACCCCGAGCTTTCCTACCTCCATTTCTGGCTTGCCGACGGAATGAACAATAATTGCGAGTGCGAAAACTGCCGTACCAAGAGAACCTCCGATTATTACGTGCAGATGCTCAACGACCTCGATGAAAAGCTTACACGGGAAAACCTCGACACGAGAATAGTTTTCCTCGTTTACCTCGACCTTTTGTGGAGACCTCTCTCGGAGAAGCTTAAAAAGAGCGACCGCTTCGTTCTTATGTTCGCACCTATTTCCCGTACCTACGTTGAGTCCTTTGACCTGTCAGAAAAGACCGAGACTCAGCCCTACGAGCTGAACAAGCTGAAATTCCCCACCACAGAGAGCGAAAACATCGCTTACCTCAAGGAGTGGCAAGAGAACATCAAGTGCGACAGCTTTGACTTTGACTATCATCTTATGTGGGCGCACTATTACGATTTTGCACAGTATAACCACGCCCGTGTAATTTGCGAGGATATAAAGAAGCTTTCCGATATGGGCTTGAACGGCTACGTAAGCTGTCAGGTGCACAGAAACTTTTTCCCAAGCTCACTCGATATGAACGTTATGGCAGAAACCCTTTGGGATAAGACGGTTGATTTTGATGCCGTTGCCGAAAGAATTCTGTCGGAGGAGTTCGGCGATGACTATATGAAGGTAAAGGATTACCTTTCCACACTTTCCGAGCTTGTTTCGGTTAAGGCTTTGAGAGGAAAAGAGGAGGTAGTGTCCGAGAAAAACGTTAAAGCTCTGACCTTGGCAATTCAGAAGATTGACGCCTTCAAAGAGGAATGTGGCATAGGACTTGCCTCATCCCATAAATCCGCTTGGCAGAAGCTTCAATTCCACGCAGAATTATATAGAGCTATGCTTGAATTGTACCTTTCTGCCGCAAAGGGCGAAGAAATAGGGGATATTGACGGCGTAAAGGAAATTGCCTTGAAGCACGAAATGCAGTTCAAGGACGAGTTTGACGCATATCAGTTCCACACCACCTTCCGCGATATTATCGGAAGATTAAAGAACGCAAAGAAAAATAAATAAATATTACACCCTCCAAAGCGCAGGAGGGTGTATCTATTTTATAGTGAAAATATTGACTTTTTTTCTATACAATGGTAGAATAATTTATAATCGTATATGTGGAGGTATATTATGTCTTGCAAAATCAGCATCATAGGTGCGGGAAGTGCCATTTTTTCACTCAATCTTGTAAAGGATTTGTGTGTAAATCAGCATTTCAACGGCTCTACGGTTTCTCTTATGGATATAAACGAAGAAAGACTTGATGCTATTTATGGTCTGTGTAAAAGATATACCGAGGAAATGAAGAGCGATATCAACGTGCAGAAAACCACCGACAGACGAGAGTCAATGGAGGGTGCCGATTTCGTTTTGAACGTTGCTCTTGACTACGGACACGGGCGGTTCAAGGAGGGCATAAAGGTGGCGTACGACCACGGTTACCGCTTTGGCGGAAGCCTTCACGTTCTTCACGACGAGGCGTTTTTCATAAACTTTCACCAGTTGAAGCTTATGGAGGAAATATTGCGGGACGTAATGGATATTTGCCCCAATGCCTACTATATTCTCGTGGCAAATCCCGTTCAGGCAGGCGTTACCTATTTGCAGAGAAAATACAAGGACGCCAAGATAGTCGGTATGTGCCACGGCTACAACGGAGTGTTGGAGGTGGCAAAGGCACTTGGTCTTGACAGACAGGATATTTCCTACGAAATTGCAGGTGTAAACCACTTTATATGGATGACCAAGTTTTTCTACAAGGGCAAGGACGCTTTTCCGCTTCTTGACGAGTGGATTGACAGCGGAAAGGCAAGGGAGTATGCTGCGACTGCTCCGATAAGCGACTTTATGGGGCCAAAGCCCATAGAGCTTTACAAAAAATACGGCGCTTTTCCAATAGGCGACACCGCAAACCCCGGAGGGGGCTCTTGGGGATGGTGGTATCACAGCGATGACGAGGTGGAGAGGGAATACGTGGAAGATCCTCTCAAATGGTACGAGGACTATTTCGTGACCTGCGAGAAGAACGTGGAGAAAATAAGGCGTGTGGTTGAGGATAAGAGCATCAAGGTCAGCGAGGCGTTTTCCGACGTGCCGTCTGACGAGCCTATGATTCCTCTTATTGAGGGACTTGCCTTTGACACCCACAACAATGTGGTCGTAAATATTTTGAACGACGGCGGATATATGAAGGGACTTCCCACTGATTATGAGGTGGAAATTACCGCTATGGTGAGCAAAAAGGGAATTCAGCCAATTCACAACGACGGACTTCCAAAGCCTCTTATGGCATATCTTATGAGGGATAGAATTGCAAGCGTGGAAATGGAGCTTGCCGCCTTTGAGGAGCATCGCCGTGACTACCTTATCGACCTTATTATGATGGACCCCAACACCAAATCGAGAAAGCAGGCAGAGACGTTTCTTGAGGCAATATTTGCACTTCCCTGCAACAGTGATATGAGGGAATATTACAGATAGGAAAGGACAGAAAAATGCGTAATACTTTAAAAAGATTTGAAAAGGGCGCCGACAAAACGAGAGAGATTCCAAAGGGACTTTTACATCTTGCTTTTCTGGACGTTTATCTTGACGACCTCATGGTGCTCTACTCTCACGACGATTACACCGACGAGGATTTCAGGCGTGACTTTGAAATCAAAAGCGGTGAATGGTACACGGAGGACGGCTGGGTTGTAGGAAAGAACCCCGAATGCTGTCCCGGTATGATAATATCAAAGGAGAACTTCTTCGGCAATAATATGCTGGAGCTTACCTGCAAAATGGTCTCTCCCTCTACTCATGATATAAACATTATGATAAACGGGTCGTGGGACGAAGAAAATGATTGCAGGGATATTGCCTACGTAACGGGTGTCGAAGCCTTTTGGCACGGCAACGTAGGATTTGAAAAGTCACCTGAATATAAGCTTACCTGCGCTACGAGTCTTTTCCACTTCGATCCGGAGGAAGAGCACAAAATGCAGTTTGGCAACGTCGACGGCAAGATTTTCGTAATAGTTGACGGACGCCTTGCACTTGAAATTACCGACCCCGACCCAATTGACGTGACCAAGTATGGAAAAATAGGCTTTGAGGCATATTCAAGCTGGTGGAAGTTCAAGAACGTCAGGGTGAAAAAGCTGAAATATGAGAAAATAGAAGAAAAATACGTAAAGGAATTTTGATATTTTCAGGTATAATCCAAAAAAGGAGACGTAAAAGCTCAAATGGTTTTTGCGTCTCCTTTTTGCTTTTTGAAAAAAGTTTACACAATGTACTTGTATAAATTTGAAAAAAGGTATATAATTATAAATTGATAAAATAGGTTTATTATGAATTGGAGAGGATATATAAATGGATATGACACTTGAAGAAATCAGAGAAGCCGCCAAAGTTGCAATGACAGAGCTTTTAGCCGTTGCCAACGTGGAGGAGGGCGACATAATCGTTGTTGGCTGCTCCACAAGCGAGGTAATGGGCAGAAAGGTTGGTACTTATTCAAGCCTTGACGTAGGAAAAGCTCTTGTCGAGACACTTTATCCTATGGTAACCGAGCGCGGTGCTTTCCTTGCGGCACAGTGCTGTGAGCACCTCAACCGCAGTCTCATAATAGAAAAAGAGGCAGTTAAAAGATGGAATCTTGACAGGGTCAACTGCAAGCCTCAGCTTCACGCAGGCGGAGCCTTTGCGCTGACGCTCTGGAATACCCTGAAGGAGCCCTGCGCCGTATCACATATCAGCGCCGTTGCAGGTATGGATATCGGCGGTGTACTTATCGGTATGCACTTGAAGGAGGTTGCAGTTCCCGTCCGTGCAAGTGTTGATATGATAGGCAAGGCAAGACTTACTATCGCCCGCACCCGTCCCAAATTTGTCGGCGGTGAGCGCGCGCTATACGATGATAATTTAAGATAACGGGAGAATGATATGAAAATAAGTGTACTTGGTACAGGCAGATGGGGAAGCTTTATTGCCTGGTATTTGTCCCTTAAAAACGACGTTATCGCCTGGGGCAAGGCGGACTCTCCTCAAATTCAGGAGCTGATTGCCACAAGGACTAACGGAATAGTCACCATGAGCGAAAAGACCCTTATTACCACCGACCTTGAAAAAGCACTTGAAAACGATATGATAGTTATTTCTATCGCATCTCAACAGCTTGCCTCCTTTGCAAGACAGATTTCCGAAATGGTTCCAAAGGACAGCCACAAAAGGTTTATTCTTTGTATGAAGGGCTTGGAGGAGGGAACGGGCAGACGTCTTACCGAGGTATTCAACGAGGAATATAAAAATCCTCACGATATAGCCGTATGGGTAGGACCGGGTCACGTTCAGGATTTCGTGTGCGCTATACCCAACTGTATGCTTATCGACTCTGAAAATGAGGAATATAAGGTGGAGCTTGCCGAGGCTCTTTCCTCCTCGCTTATCCGTTTTTATATAGGTCAGGACCTTATCGGAAGCGAGGTTGGCGCCGCCAGCAAGAACGTTATCGGAATTGCGGCGGGAATGCTTGACGGCTTTGGGCTCTCAAGCCTCAAGGGCGCACTTATGGCAAGAGGCGCCGGCGAGATTTCAAGGCTTATTGACGCTATGGGAGGAAATAAATTGTCTGCCTTCGGGCTTTGCCATCTTGGCGACTACGAGG
>JAZSLY010000140.1:0-5175 GCA_045535585.1 Eubacteriales bacterium | reverse complement strand
GTATAGATATGCCTATTACAGCTAAACAGGTTGCAGACCTCAGAGCCAAGACAGGTCTTGGTATGATGGAGTGCAAGAAGGCGCTCACAGAGGCTGACGGAAACGAGGAAGAAGCAATAAAGATACTTCGCGAGAAGGGTCTTGCAGTTGCAGATAAGAAATCATCAAGAATTGCAGCAGAGGGTACCGTTGATATTATGATCGACGAGGCTACAAAGACTGCAGCTATGATCGAGGTTAACATCGAGACGGACTTCGCCGCTTCAAACGCAGTATTTACAGCATTCGTTAAGGACCTTCTCAAGATAATCCTTGACAAGAAGCCTGCAGACGTTGCCGCTCTCCTTGCTCTTCCCTTCGATGCAGAGCAGAACGTAGAGACCGCTCTCAAGAACAAGGTATTCGAGATTGGTGAGAATATCAACATCAGAAGATTCGTTATCGTAGAGGGTAACATCGCATCCTACATTCACGGTAAGGGCGCAATCGGTGTTATGGTTAAGATGGCTGACAGTGCCGCTCTTAACGCACCCGAGTTCAAGGAAGCTGCAAAGAACGTAGCTCTCCAGATCGCTGCTATGAAGCCTCTCTATCTTAACCGTGACGACGTTCCCGCGTCGGTTATCGAGTCCGAGAAGGCAATCATTATGGCTCAGATCAAGAACGACGAAAAGAATGCCAACAAGCCCGACAACATTATTGAAAAGATGGCTCTCGGTAAGATTGGCAAGTACTACTCCACCAACTGTCTTCTCCTTCAGGAGTACGTTAAGGAAGAGAAGTTCACCGTTGAGGGTTACCTCGACAGCGTTGCCAAGGCTCTCGGCGCCGACGTAAAGGTAGAAGCCTTCGTAATGTACGAAAAGGGTGAGGGACTCGAGAAGAAGGAAGAGAATTTTGCTGAGGAGATTGCAAAGCAGCTCGCAGGCAACTAAAATTCCTTTGTATTTTGCCCAAATACTTTGTCAACTTCGGGTGGCACGGCGTCGCTTTACGGTGAGTAAAGCGTCCTTGTGCCACCCTTCGTTTTCGCGTATTTGAACAAAATACTTCGGAATTTACTTTTTTTGAAGCATAAAAAGCGCAGAACACATAAAACAAGAAATAACATAGCCTTACTGAAAAGCTTTTTCGGTAAGGCTTATTTCTTTTATATATCTTTTTTGCCAATAGTTTTTTAGGTAGTGAAAATCAAGATTTTCACTTTGAATTGTTTATATTGTTTTATGTTATGAAGCAAACCTCGCCTCTGCCGTACATTTGTACGGCGACGAGCGTCGGTTTGTTCATTCTGCATCTTTTTCTATCTTCAAAAAATGCTCTTTTTTTGCAAAGGTGGCACGGCGTCGCCCGACGTGAGTAAAGCGTCCTTGTGCCACCCTTCGTTTTCGCGTATTTGAACAAAATACTTCGGAATTTTTCTCTTTCCGAAAAAAGTAGTATCTTAGAATAGAGAGATTTGTTCATTCAGCATTTTGGATTTTGTTTTTCTTGACAAAGGAAAAAAACTGTGTCATAATAGAGGCGACGAAAAATAAAGGAGTGGAATTATGACGAACATCAAGGTTGATTTTGGTAAGACTATCGGTAAAATAAAGCCTGTTCACGGTGTGGGACAGCCACCCTTGTCGGGTGTAAGCACGGGGCATTTTCACTATCTCTCTGAGGCGCATATTCCTTATTCAAGGCTTCACGACGTGGGAAGCTGGTTTGGAAAAAATATGTTCGTTGACATCCCCAACGTTTTCAGGGATTTTGATGCCGACGAAAACGACCCCGCTAACTATGATTTTGCCTTTACGGACATTCTTATCGAGGGATTATATAAGCACAACTGCAAGCCTATATACCGCCTTGGTGTAACTATTGAAAATTTCCATCAGATAAAGGCGTACAGAATTTTTCCGCCCAAGGACTTTAATAAGTGGGCGAGAATTTGTGAGCACGTTATCCGCCACTACAACGAGGGCTGGGCAGACGGCTTTCATTACGGCATAGAGTACTGGGAGATATGGAACGAGCCCGACAACAACGCCGACCCTGCAAAGAACGCTATGTGGAAGGGCACGCCAGAGCAGTATTTCGAGCTTTACGTTACCGCGTCAAAGCATTTGAAAAAGTGCTTCGGCGATAAAATCAAGGTTGGCGGTTACGCTTCCTGCGGATTTTACTCGGTGTGCGAGGACTCTATGGTAGACCCTATGGCGTTTGGCAGAAAGGATCCAATCGACCTTGACGTCCTTCGTAAGCTTTGCGACGGATATCTTAATTATTACTATAAATTTATGGACTATATCAAGAAGGAGAGCGCTCCTCTTGATTTCTTCTCCTATCACTCCTACGGAAACGTAAAGGAGGTTGGACTTATGCAGGCTTTCGTTGAAAAGAGCCTTCGTGAGTACGGCTATCCCGACGCGGAAATTCAGCTTAACGAGTGGAATCCCCATTTCCAGATGGATACGAGAGGCTCCTCTCTTGCGGCGGCTACCGCTACGGCGATGATGCTTAATTTGCAGAACACCAATATCACTCTTGCCTGCTACTACGACGCCAGAATTGACTCGTCAATGTTCTGCGGCCTCTTCAATTCATACACCCTGCAGCCTCTTTGCACCTACTACGGCTTCAAGGCGTTTGGCGAGCTTTACACCCTTGGCAATCAGGTTGAGTGCGACTTCGAGAAGGAGGATCTCTACGCCGTTGCCGCAACCGATGGCGTGAAAAAGGCGCTTCTCCTGTCAAACCTTGGCGACGACGAGGAGATTTGCGTAAACCTCGACCCGTCAATGACCGTCTATACCATTGACATCGATAATATGATGACGAAGACCGACGTTTCACCAGGTAAGTTTACTATCAAGAAAAATCAGGTTATCTATATCGAAGGATAGCTACAAAGGCTGTAAAAAGCTCTGCACGAGCTTTTTACAGCTTTTTTGAATTTTTTTTGCAATTTTCGATATAATTATTCAAAATACTATTGAAAAAACTTTAATTTTTGATATAATGTATATGAAGAAAAATAATCCTCCTCGGCGGTAGTGCTGTGAGGGTAAAAAGAAACGGAGAGTACATATGATTTCACACGGAAGAAACATTCAATTATTCTGTGCAAATGCAAGTGCAGACCTTGCAGGACGCATAGCATCTCAGCTTGGTATTCCTCTTGGACAAAATGAGGTTAAGACCTTCTCTGACGGAGAGATTAGCGTTTCTCTTTTCGACAGTGTAAGAGGACGTGACGTTTTCGTGGTTCAGTCCACCAACTCACCCGTAAACGATAACCTCATGGAGCTCCTTATTATGATAGATGCTCTCAAGCGTGCAAGCGCAGGTAGAATTACCGCGGTTATTCCTTATTTCGGATATGCACGTCAGGACAGAAAAGCAAAGGCAAGAGATCCCATCAGCGCAAAGCTTGTGGCTAACATACTCACCGTTGCAGGCGCAGACAGAGTGCTTACAATGGACCTTCACGCACCTCAGATTCAGGGATTCTTCGATATCCCCGTTGACAATCTTCAGGGTGCTCCCATCCTTGCAAACTACTTTATGACTCACCTTGGCGATATGTCTCAGGACACCGTTGTCGTATCTCCCGACCTTGGCTCAGTTACACGTTCAAGAGCGTTTGCTCAAAGATGTAATGCATCTCTTGCGGTTATCGACAAGCGCCGTGCAAGAGCTAACGTTTCAGAGGTATGCAACATTATCGGTGAAGTAAAGGGTAAGAGATGTATTCTCGTTGACGATATGATCGACACCGCAGGTACTATCTGCAACGCCGCAAAGGCATTGATGGAGATAGGCGGTGCCAAGGAGGTTTATGCCTGCGCATCTCACGCAGTTCTTTCAGGCCCTGCTATCGAGCGCTTCAAGGCAAGTCCTATCAAGGAGATCATCCTTCTCGACACAGTTAAGATTCCCGAAGAAAAGATGCTTGACAATATGACAATTCTTCCCACAGATGACATTTTTGCGAAGGCTATCAAGTGTATCTACGACGACCAGCCCATAAGTCTCATTTTTAACTGATTATGAGTTTTAGCGCAGAAATTATCTGCGTCGGAACGGAGCTTTTGCTCGGCGACATTGTGGACACAAACTCGGCTTTCCTGTCCCGCGGCCTTGCAGAGCTTGGTATAAATATGTTTCATCGTGAGACGGTCGGAGATAATCTTGACCGTCTCTCTCGCGTATTAAAGGAGAGTATTGACTCCTCGGATATCGTTATCACCTCTGGCGGTCTTGGCGCTACCTGCGACGATATAACCAAGGAGACGGTGGCAAAGGTTCTGGGGCTGGAGCTTGTTTTGCACGAGGAATCCCTTAATCGCATCAAGGAGCATTACCGACGCCGTAACACACCTATGACCGACAACAATATAAAGCAGGCGTATATCCCCCGCGGTGCTATCGTTTTCGATAACGACTACGGTACGGCGCCCATATGCGCCGTCGAGGTGGGCGAGAAGAGCGTTATTATGCTCCCCGGCGTCCCCCGTGAGCTTTGCCCGATGTTCAGGGAAAAGATAATGCCCTGGCTTATGAAGAAATATTCCGACTCTACTATCGTTTCAAGAAGCCTCAGGCTTTTCGGAATAGGAGAGGCTGCGGCAGAGGATAAGCTCCGTGACCTGATGAACGAGAGCACGAATCCCACCCTTGCCCCCTACGCCAAGACGGGCGAAGTGCTGTTGCGCCTTACCGCAAAGGGACGCGACCGTGAGGAATGTAACATAATGCTTAATACCCTCCACCGTCGTGTAGAGGAGATAGTGGGAGAATATATCTACGGCGTCGACGTGGAGAGCCTTGAAGAAGCGCTCCACCTCGCCCTGAAGGAAAAGGGCTTGAAGGTGGCTTTTGCCGAAAGCTGTACGGGAGGTATGTGCGCTTCACGCACGATTTCCCTCAGCGGTGCCTCCAAGGTCATTTCGGCGGGCGTTGTGGCGTACAGCGCCGACGCGAAAATGAAGCTTCTCGGCGTTAAGAGTGAAACTATTGAAAAACACGGAACTATAAGTGCAGAGTGTGCCGCAGAAATGGCGTCGGGCATCCGCTATGTTTCGGGCGCTGACATCGGCGTTTCGGTAACCGGCGTTGCAGGCCCTGACACCGACGAAGGCAAGAGTGTGGGCACGGTTTTTGTGGGCGTGGACTCTCCCCTTGGTA
>JAZSLY010000173.1:0-3872 GCA_045535585.1 Eubacteriales bacterium | reverse complement strand
AAGCAAAAAGTAAGCCAACCGCTTTAGCGGTAGCTTGAGTCCGCTTGCGGTTGGCAGATCTTTCGGAGGGCTTTCAGCCCTGCCAGTATTAGCGGCTTACAGCCGCAGAGCAAACTACCGGCTTAGCCGGTAGTTATGATTTATTTACTAAAGAATTTCATTAATATAGACCTCGCCGTTTTTCTTTCTTTAGGTAAAAAATGCATTACGATAGGCGAGATATGCCAGCGGCTGCTAGCCGCTTTTTTACTTGATAAGTGCGTTAACCTTTTCTTCTACCTTCTTTGCCTCTGCGTCGTCGATAAATCCGACCTCCATATAGAATTCAAAGCTCTCATAAGCACCGAGCTCCTTAACGAAGCCGCGTGCCTTTGAATCGTAGTAGCCGAGGTGCTCTGACGTTGCAGGTAATATCATTCCCATGGAGTCCTCGTCGGGTGTTCTGGAAATCCAACGAACGCCTACGGGGAGTGTGTCAACAGGATGATTTACGTAACACGCGCCCTCGCCGTCGATAACCTGCATTGTGTAACCGCGGTTATTCTCGTCGGGCTTATACTTGAGAGCGAAGCAAATCTCGGGAAGATAAATCTCCTCGGGATTGCCGACCTTGTCCATAATAGCGGGATTTTCTTCAAGCTTGTCCATATAAGAGGAAAGCTTCTTCTGTGTCTCAAGGGGAAGAGTGTCGGGAACTATCTTATGAACCTTTACGTGTTCACGGTCTCTGGGAACGTTATACACAAGTCTTGCGCCGTCAAAGGGACGGAAATTGATGTGGCAAAGGTACATATACTCGGTGGGAGCGCCCTTCATATTTTCAAGCTTTACGTTGATGCGAAGCTTGTTTGCATTTGAGTAGAGACGGCACTCGGGAGTGAAATGATATTTCTTCACGAATGCGATATCGTAGTCAAGAGTTCCGCCAACGGCAATATACTTTCCGTTTTCGTCGGTGTTAATTTCAAGGTATGCGTTGTCGTAAGCAATATTGGGAATTTCGCCGTGCTGAGGATGGTCGGCGTCGGGAACACCGAAGGAGGAAATTCCACAATGGTACAAGAAGCCACCGTAGGTCATAAGATATTTTACGTTGGGCACGGGCTCCTTGATAGAGGTTTTCATTTTAAGCTCTCTTCCGCCGATGGAGAAATCCCAGAGCTGTTGACCCATAAAGGGCAGAATTACGAAATAACCCTTTTCATTTTCCACGCGGAGTGCTTCAACGCCCGTTGAAAAGCGGTAAGCAAAGGCGCGAAGAGCGCCGTCCTCTACGAGAAGGGTTTCTTTATCCGTAAAAAAGCATTTCTGCAAATTTATTCTCATAATAAACTCCTTTACTTGTCAAAAAGACGGCAACGAGTGCCGTCTTTTTGTAAATCGAAATTAGAAATCAAGCTCGATAAGACCCTTTTCAAGAATGTTGGTCATTGACTTGCAGCCATCCTTTGTGATAACTACGCCCTTCTCCCATCTTGTACCAAAGGTAGGACCTGAAATGAAGGTGTCAACCTGGAAGGTCATATTTTCTTCAAGGATCCAGTCGGATGATGTTTCCATCCAAGGAGCCTCAACCTCGATCATACCTGTACCGTGGCAGGGACCGTATGTATAAGCATCCTTGTAGCCTGCGTCGATAAACTTCTGATAGAACTCGTTGGGAACCTTGTTAGCGGGAATGCCAGCCTTGAGGTTTTCAACTGTCCAGTTGTGCATATCGTAGCAGAAATCGATGTATCTTCTTCTGTCAGCATCAAGCTTGCCCATTACTACGGGAAGACCTGTTGCAGGAGAGTAACCGTCAATCTTAGCGGAAAGGTTAAGCTGAACGATGTCACCCTTCTCGATTGTTCTGTAGCCGGGACGTGAAATAGCGTGACGGGTTGATGCCTCGCTGAACACGTACATAGGAAGTCCTTCGTACTCAGCACCGTTCTCGTAGATAACTCTCTGAGCTACACCAACCATTGCAAGCTCGGTAACACCGGGACGAAGAGCCTTGATAACCTCTTCGGTAGCGAGGTCAACGATTCTAAAGCCTTCCTGAATACAAGCAAGCTCGTTAACGCTCTTGATCTTTCTAAGCTCAACCATGATATCGTTGCAGTATGAGATCTCTGCCTTGGGGAAGTTCTCCTTAAGACCGTCAAGAATGGGAAGTGTGCACTCTACGTAGCTTCCAAGACCGATCTTGATGTTCTCGCCGGTTACGCCGATGCTCTTGAATGCATCACGGAAGGTGTCGGGAACAAGCTCGGGATAAGAGGGGTCAGCAGACTCACGGAAGTCCTTGAGAACGAAGATCTTCTCAATCTTACTTGTGTTTGCTGCGATATCCTTAGCGAAGATAGGTGACTCGGGACCAACGAGAAGACATGCGTCGCCGTTAGCTGCGATAGCTACGCCTGCACGCTCGAAGAGAGGCCAGAAGCCGCTGAAGTATCTTGCGTTTGCATAGTCAGACTCTGTGCTGACAACAAGCATAACGTCAAGTCCGCGGTCTTTTACCATTTTTGCTGCTTTAGCAATTCTTTCCTTGTACTCATAATCAGGGATACAAATTCTTGCCATAATTAGTTTCTCCTTTACGTTGTTTATTTAAATGCCTTCAAGGCATTCTTGTACTACAATCATATTATACAAAACTTATTTATTTTTGTATTTAGAATATTTTAAGTTATTTTTGCACAATATTAAATATTTTTAATATTGCATAAACAGAAATACTGTGATATACTATCCTTGTAAAAGGGGGACGGACAATTGGAATATAAGTTAAAAAAATTTGAAAGAGTTATGGCGGTCAACAGAATTGCCAACATTCATTATTTTGAATTCACGAGAGAATTTCACACGAAAAAGGATACCCACGAATTCAGGGAGCTGATATACGTGGACAGCGGATATATCGAGGTGGAGGCGGAGGAATACGTAGGAACCATAAAAGAGGGTGAGCTTATCATACATCGGGAAAACGAGACTCACTCTATTTCCTGCCCTCTTGACGACGCGCCGAACGTTATAATAATCGGCTTTGAGTGCAAGAGTCCCCACCTTGACCAATTTGCCTACTCCCCTGCCGTACTGTCAGCAGAGCTGCAAAGGCTTTTGACGGATATCATAAAGGAGGGCAGAAACGTCTTTATGCCCCCCTACGACGTGCCGAACTTAAAGGATATGAAAAAGAGGCGCGACTATCCCTTTGGTGCAGACCAGCTCATTCAAATAAAGCTTGAAGCCTTTCTGATAGAGCTTGTAAGAAGCCGTGACACCGCCGAAAGCGTGGACAGCGTTGCGGTGGGAGACGCGAAGATGCAGGAGGTTTTGCACTATATTGAAGAAAACTACAAGGAGAAAATAAGCCTTGACGAGCTTTGCTTCCTCTACGGAACAAACAAGACCTCCCTTTGCAACGGCTTTCGTGAGTCCTACGGCTGTACAATAATAAATTACATAAACAAGCTGAAAATAAGGGAAGCGAAAAGATTGCTCCGAGAGGGCAAATATAATCTTACCCAGATTTCCTCGGCGGTGGGCTTTTCTTCAATCCACTACTTTTCACGAATTTTCAAGCAATATGAAAACCAATCGCCTTCATCCTATATAAATTCGATTAAATCAAAGCTTATGATATAAAAAAGCGGCTAGCATCCGCTGGCATATCTCGCCTATCGTAATGCGTTTTTTACCTAAAGAAAGTAAAACGGCGAGGTCCAATTTAATGCAATTTCCTAGTAAATAAAAAACGGGCTGTAAAATGAACCGACCCCCAAAAGTTAGACCAAAAATCTAACGATTGGGAGGTCGGTTTTTTCATGGCAAAATATAGTTATGAATTTAAATTAAAAGCAGTTCAGGCATATCTGAACGGA
>JAZSLY010000086.1:0-34823 GCA_045535585.1 Eubacteriales bacterium | reverse complement strand
ACGGGCGCTTCTCCCTCGCGGGAGGAAACGAAGGTCACCTCTTTCGGCTCGATGCCGCTCTCTCTCATTGCAACAAAAAGGTCGCAAAGTCGGTCGGGTCGGTAGACTACGAAAAAGTCTCCGCCGTTTTTCAAAAGCTTTGATGCCCCCTCACACACACCACTTATGTCGCAGGTAAGCTCGTGGCGCGCCATCAGCTTTCTTTCGCTTTCGTTTAGTGCGCCCGAGGTCATCTTCATATATGGAGGGTTGGTGAAAACGAAGTCCACGCTCTCCCTGCCGAAGCGTCTCATATAGGAGGGGGTGATGCCCATGATATTCTCGTGGACTATCTCGATTTTGTCCGCCATATTGCACAGCGCCACGTTGTCACGGGCAAGGGACACATAGTCCTCCTGAATTTCAAAGGCGTATATTTTGGACGGCTTTTTGTGGTGGGCTATGAGAATGGGAATAATTCCCGTGCCCGTACCAAGCTCTGCCCCCACCGCTCCGCTTTTCACCTTGACGAAGGCGGAAAGGAGCACGGCGTCGGTGCCGTAGGCAAAGCCATCGGTGTATTGATAGATGCTGATTTTTTCGTTGATTTTATCAAGACGCTTTTCCATATCAGTCGTCCAGTCTGCCCGACAGCTTGATATTTCGCATGCTCTGCCTTTGCATATCCTTTTCAGCCGCGGAGTCGCGCTTGTCGTAAAGCTTCTTACCTCGGCAAAGTCCTATTTCCAGCTTGACCTTGCCCCTCTTGAAATATATCTGGAGGGGGATAATGCTATATCCCTCTCTTCCCACGAGGCCGAAAAGCTTCATAATTTCCTTTTTGTGAAGCAGAAGCTTGCGGACACGCAGGGGGTCGCGGTTGAAGATATTGCCCTGCTCGTAGGGGCTGATGTGCATACCGCAGACAAACATTTCTCCGTCCACCACGTTGCACCAGGAGTCCTTCAGATTCACCTGACCGAGTCGCAAAGCCTTTACCTCCGTGCCCGACAGAGCTATTCCCGCTTCATATTTATCCTCCACGAAATAGTCGTGGTACGCCTTTTTATTGGGGGCGATTACCTTAACCCCGCCGTCGTTTTTTTCTGCCATAGTATACACCTCCTTTGGATAAAGCCCGATGTCCTTATCTCATATGAATCATAGATTACGTGTTGTCTGAGCTTTGAGCCAGTGCTTTAACAGCCTTGTCAAAATCACTTTCTAACTGTCTCATTTCCCTTTCGCGATAAATTTCAAATTCTTTTTCTGCTTTTTCTATTGCTTGTCTGTGAGATACGTTGCCTTTTCCCTCGAGCAGTTTTCTTTTGTTGGAAATTATCTGATTATCAAGCGAATCTATCCAATCCTGCATAGACATAGGAATTTGTTCCAGCGCTTGAAATTCTGCAAAGTCAAGAAATTGCGAAACAAGCAGATTCAACCTTTGCAATTCAATTTCCGAAAGATAATTCTTTGCAATTTTTACGTCGTCCTTCGTTATATAATTGCCTTTGAAATTAGTCATTCCTACGAGTGGCTTTTCATTATCTACACGCTCGTATATAACCTCTGCCGCAGTATGCTCGTGAACTGCAAAATGCAATTTGTTCTGGACGGTAGAAAAAAACACCTTCGTTAACTCCGAACGGGGATCATAATCGGTAGAGGTAGCATAAATATCTGTGACCTGCTGATAGAAATTTCTTTCTGATGAACGGATATCCCTGATGCGTTGTAATAATTCTCTGAAATATCTGTTTCCGCCCTGCTTTAACCGCTCGTCGTCCATTGCAAAGCCCTTTTGCATATATTCGTGCAGTCTTTCGGTTGCCCATCGTCTAAACCGTGTTGCAACCTGTGACTGAACTCTATAGCCAAGTGCAATAATCATATCAAGATTGTAGTGAGCAACGTTATAGACTTTACCGTCGGTGGGAGTTGTTCGGAATTTCCGCACAACTGAAGCTTCCTCCAGTTCTCCATCCGTCAATATGTTCTTTATATGCTCACTTACGTTTGATTTGCTTGTTTGATAAAGCTCGGTTATTTGTGACCGAGTGAGCCACAGATCATCTTCCGAAAAACGAACCGAAACCTTCGTCGTTCCGTTGTCATCCTGATAAATAACCACGTTGTTATCCTTCATAGCTTTATACCTCTTTTTTCACCGTTTCTGCTTCTCGGGTTTTTTTGCTCGTGTCAAGACGGGATAATCAATTCTAACACGCCACCCGTGTCAAAAGTTGTTATTTCTTATTAAATGGGCACTCGTCACAAAGAGGGGTGGGCGCTTTGCAGAATTCTCTGCCGAAGAGAACTATTCTGTGGCAGAAGGAGGACCTTTCCTCCTTTGGAATAAGTGAATTAAGCTCTCTTTCGCAAGTGACGGGCTCCGCCTTTGAGATAAGCCCCAGCTTATGAGAAATCCTCATACAATGGGTGTCGGGAACGATGGAGCTGTTGCCAAAAACGTCCCCTAAAATAAGGTTGGCTATTTTAAGTCCAACGCCCGAGAGAGCCACAAGCTCCTCGTATGTATCGGGTACTTTGCCACCGTGGCGCTCAATAAGCTCACGGGACATATTTTTTATGCTCTCCGCCTTGGTGCGAAAAAGTCCGCAGGGGCGAATGATATTTTCTATTTCCGAAAGCTCGGCGTGAGCCATTGCTTCGGGAGTGGGAAACGCCCGAAAAAGAGGCGCTGACACCTCGTTGACACGCTTGTCGGTGCATTGGGCAGACAGCCTTGCCATAACGAGAAGCCGATATGGGTCGCCCCCGTATTCAAGGGCACAGAGGGCGTCGGGGTACTGCTCCTTCAAAAAGGCGGAAAAAGCCTCGGCTCTCTCTTTTTTTCTGCCACGGGAGGCAGGGCACTTCATTTCTTTTCCTGACATATACGCAAATTCCTCCGTACTACCTCCACGCCACGCCAGGCGTAAGCCCTCTTTTCAAATTCTCCCGTTCTTTCCACTTCGTCTACAAGCTCACGGGTAAGATAGGGGTGTCTTTCTTCCTTGAAAAAGGGTATTTCCGTTTCGTCGGCGCTTTTATTCATAGGGCAGACGCTTTGGCAGATATCGCACCCCCACACCGAGCCCGATGCCCGAATGAGCGCCTCCTCGCCGTCGTCTATCTTCTTCTTTTGATTGATATAGGAGATGCACCTCGTCTTGTCCTGAATAGCACCCGTGGGGCACGCCCTGACGCAAGCGTCACACCCAAGACATAATTGTCCTTCGTGCCTTTTTTCTATTCCGCGGAACACGGGGTCGTCCTCGGGCAGAGAGAAGAAAAGCTCTGCCACGAAGGCGTAGGTGCCGTACCTTTCGTTTATCATAAGTCCGTTTTTACCAAACGACCCAAGCCCCGAGTCACGTGCAAGCGCTACCTCGTCCACGGGAGAGGTGTCGCAGGCGGCAACCACCCCGTCACCAAACACCGCCTTTGCCCTTTCGATAAGGGAAACGAAATAATAGTGATAGTCACGGGCGTGGGCGTAAACGGATATATTGCTCTCCCCGTCCCACGCCGTCTTGTAGGGAATAAGGAAGGGCACGACGGTGAGGGGTACGCCCCCGCCGAAGAGCCTTTCCCACCGACGAGGGTCGATAATACGCACCTCGGATGCAGAAAGAATACTATATTCGTATATCTTTTCGTTTTCTAAAAATTCCTTTACCGTCATCACTCGTGCTTGTCGCAAGAACAGCAGTTTCCGTCGCAGAAGAGCTTTTTATCGTACTCAATGCCGTTCTTGTCGTAGTAGTCACGCACCGCCGCCTTTACCGCTTCTTCGGCAAGCACCGAGCAATGCACCTTCTGGGCAGGAAGTCCGTCGAGGGCTTCAACTACCGCACGGTTGGTAAGGGCAAGAGCTTCGTCGATGCTATGTCCCTTTATCATTTCGGTTGCCATAGAGCTTGATGCAATAGCAGAGCCACAGCCGAAGGTCTTGAACTTAACGTCAACGATGATGTTATTTTCAACCTTGATATAAATTTTCATAATGTCGCCGCACTTAACGTTTCCGACCTCTCCGATGCCGTCGGCGTTCTCGATTTCTCCCACGTTTCTGGGGTTTGTAAAATGGTCCATTACCTTTTCGCTATATAACATTTTTTCTTTTCTCCTTACTTTAAAATAAATTCGCGCGTGCCTTTCGTTAGCTCCTCCCATACGGGCGAAATGGAGCGAAGGTATTCCACAACCTCACGCACGTTCTTTATGATATAGTCCATTTCCTCCATGGTGTTCTCCTCTGTGATAGTCAGTCTCAGCGAGCCGTGTGCCACGTCGTGAGGAAGACCGATAGAGAGAAGCACGTGGCTGGGGTCAAGCGAGCCCGAAGTGCAGGCAGAGCCCGACGACGCCTCAATTCCTCTTGCGTCAAGGAGAAGAAGAAGGCTTTCTCCCTCTATTCCCTCAAAGCAGATATTCACGTTGCCCGGGAGTCTCTTTTCTATGTCTCCGTTGATTTTGGAATGCGGAATCTCGGAAAGTCCCGCCATCAGACGATTACGGAGCGCCGTGGTTTTTTCTCCTGCTTCCTTCATATTCTCTACGGCGTCCTTGAGAGCCACGCTCATACCAACTATTCCCGCAAGGTTTTCGGTGCCTGCCCTCTTTCCTCTCTCCTGACCGCCTCCTGCGATAAGGTTATGCAGAACTACGCTGCGTCTGCAATAGAGGAAGCCCACGCCCTTGGGGCCGTGGAACTTATGCGCCGAAACGGAGAGCATATCCACCATCATTTCTTCAACGTTTATAGGCAGATGTCCCGCGCCCTGAACGGCGTCGGTGTGGAAGATTACGCCACGCTCACGGCAAATTTTGCCTATCTCGGCGATTGGCTGAACGGTGCCTATCTCGTTATTCGCCATCATTACGGTAACGAGAATAGTGTCCTCCCTTATCTCGCGCCTGATGTCCTCGGGGTCTACGATTCCGTTTTCGCCTACCTCAACGAGAGTTATTTCAAAGCCCTCTTTTTTCAGTCTGTCAAGGGTGTGGAGCACGGCGTGGTGCTCGAACTTGGTTGAAATTATATGGCGTTTGTCGTTCTTCTTGCCGTGTCTTGCGGCGCTCATTATCGCCTGATTGTCGGCTTCGCTTCCGCCCGAGGTGAAGTAAATCTCACGGGGAGTTGCGCCGATGAGGGAAGCTATCCTCTCTCTTGCCTCGGCAAGATGCTCTGCGGCAATCTGTCCCGTAGTGTTGAGGGACGAGGGGTTTCCGTAGATTTCCGTATAGTAAGGAAGCATTGCCTCCAGTACCCTACCGCTGACCTTGGTGGTAGCGGCGTTATCTGCATAAATTCTCATTTTTGTGTCCTTCTCCTTTGTTAAAGCTCTTTTCCTGATTGACAACGTCCTCCAGGGTAGTCGAGTTTATATAATCGTTTATTGTTTTATTAAGCCCCTCCCAGAAGAAAAGCGTGGGGCAGGATGCGCTCTGGGTGCATCTGTTGGGGGAATCCTCCACGCAGGCGATAGGCGCAAGCGAGCCCTCTGTGGCACGGAGTATTTCGCCAACGCTGTACTCCGACGGATGACGGCACAGCTTGTACCCTCCCGTCTTGCCTCTCGTGCTCTTTATAAGATGCGCCGAAAGGAGCATGGTTATTATCTGCTCCAGATACTTTGCCGATATGCCCTGACTGTCAGCGATGCTTTTAAGCGGCAAATACTCGTCGCCGTTCATTGCAAGGCAAAGCATGGTTTTAAGGGCGTAGCGCCCACGAGTTGAAACCTTCATTTTGACTCCTTGTCTTTTGAATAGAAAAATCTTTTTATCTGTCTAAAATTGCATTAAATAAAACTCGCCGTTTTTCCTTGCCTTGAAGCCTAAAATGGCAAAGTCAGGCGAGATATGCCTCTGTTTCACCGTATTATACCATAGGTTTAGTAGGAATTCAAGTATTTATTCTTAAAATAAAGGATTTTTTTCGGGCAATCATTGACTTTATTTTTCAAAAAGAGTATAATGGGACATATAAATCAATTTATGAGGAAGAAATAATGCCGATAAATATCCCCGAAAACCATAGAGAGAACTTTGACCGCTCCGCCTCCTTCGCCGTAGAGATGGGCGAGGTGACTCCGTCGTCACTGGCAGAGCACCTTGGCACCAGCACACTCGTGTCCTCCATTATGATAGGCTATATGGAGAAGGCAGGGCTTGTGACCAAGGGCAAAAACGACGAGCCGAGGCACGCAAGAATTACCCCTGACGAGTGGGAGGCAATAGGACACAGTATTGAGAACTACACCCCTGCCCCCGAGGCTGTGGCAGAGGAAGAGGAGGCAGAGGTATCCCCCGAGGAAGTAGTTAAGGAGGAGCTTTGTTTCCTTGGGAAAGCAAGATTTACCTTTCTCGGCGAGGTGGCAGGCTTCTTCAACAACGGTGAAAAGGGGAATTTCAACCTTTCCGAGCTTGAGAGTATCCGCCTGAAAAAGCCCTTCCTTTTCTTCAAGGGTACGCTAAAGCTCACCTTCAAGGACGGAAAGGTGGAGAAGGTGCGCTTTAAGAGAAAAGAAAGTGAGATGGCAGAGCAAATCTTCGACAGGGTGGCAAAGCGATGACCTCTGTCACCATAATTCACGTAGGCGACTTCAAGGAAAAGTTTCTGCAGGACGCTTTTTCGGAATATACCAAGCGCATATCGGGTATGGCGAAGGTTGAGGATATATTGATAAAAGAGGAAGCTGTCACCGACACCGCCGACGCCCTTGTGGAAAAGGCGCTTGAAAAGGAGGGTCGGGAGATTCTCGCGCGACTTGACGAGCGCTCCTTTAAGGTTGCCCTCTGTGTCGAGGGGAAAATGCTGTCCTCCGAGGAGCTTGCCACCCTTTTTTCAAGATGTCAGAACGAGGGCAAAAGCCACGTGACCTTTATTATCGGCTCGTCCCACGGACTTTCCGACAGAGTCAAGAGGGCGTGCGACCTCAGGCTTTCCTTTTCAAAAATGACCTTCCCGTATCAGCTGATGCGTGTCATTCTGGCAGAGCAAATATACCGCGCGATGACTATACTCGCAGGAAAAAAGTATCATAAATAGGAGAAACAATGGAAGAAAAAAGGTTTCAGAAAAACGACAACGGCTTCACCTGCGTCGTCTGCAATAGCGAGGTCAAGCCCCTCGGGTACACCTCACGCAATCATTGTCCGAGGTGTCTTTCTTCCCTGCACGTAGACGTTATGCCGGGTGACAGAAATAACTCCTGCCGAGGTGTGCTCCGTCCCATTCAGGCGCTCCCCGACGCCAAAAAGGGCTTTATTATCGTTTTCAAATGCGACAAATGCGGAGAGGTGGTGCGCAATAAGTGCGCCGACGACGACAATATGGAGCTGATTATAAAGCTCACTAATCCCTATTAAATGATAAATGCAAAGTGCAAAATGCAAAATTATGGTAGAAAAATGTATTTGCATTTTTCTCTTATTCTGTTTTTATAGCGTTTAGCGGATTTTCCGCTAAAGATATTTAAGATTAAGAAATGGCTGTAAAAAACTCGTTAGAGTTTTTTACAGCCATTTTTTATTGTATAGGAAATTGCATTAAAATGGACCTCGCCGTTTTTCTTTCTTTAGGTAAAAAAAGCATTATGATAGGCGAGATATGCCGGCGGCTGCTAGCCGCTTGTTTACTTGAAATGCTTATGGCAATACCCCTTTAAAAATTCCTTTATTTCTCCGTTGTCTCGGTCTTCGTAATATGCCACAAGCAGCCTTTTGAATTCAGGCACTTGTGCTTCGGGAATAACAAGCAAGCCTCCCGCCTTTGAAATTAAATAATGATTTGCAAAAATTACGGAGGCGCGCTTGTTTCCATCGTTGAAAATCTGTGCCTTCATACAATATAAACAAAGCTCAACAGCCGTATCAAGAGCCTCTTTGTTTGAACCCAGAATTTCCAGAAGATTTTCGATAACTACCGTTTCAATGGGAAGAGGCGGAACGTAGGAAGAACCGCCGATAGTTACGGGCACACCGCGAATTCTGCCTCCGTTTTCAAAAAAGCCTTCGTTTACAAGCTTTGCCACGTGACAAAGGATAGAATAATCGCTTTTTACCTGCAAAACGTCTTTATCAAGGATAAACTCCCAAGCGTGCTTGAGGTTAAGAATTTTTTGCACGTCGGAAGACGTTACTCCGTTCACCTTGCCGTTTTCAATAATATCCTCGGTCTGAGGAAAAGACGTCGCCACGCCCTCCAAAACCGCCTGCTCATAAATGGATAATTTCATATTTATTCGGGCAAAATCAAGATTCAGCAATACGTCGGGGGATAACTCGTCTTCGGCAAAGCCAATTTGAGCAAGGCTCTTTTCCACCCTGCGAATTTGCTTTCTCAGCTCCTTTGCTTCAGCGTTGTTACGAAGCAAAAGCTGATACAGTCCGTCGGAATAAATGTCAACGTAGGTTGAGGTCACTCTGCTTCCAACACGCTTGCGAACGTATAAATATTTCCCACTCTTGTTTTCCTTTATTTCGGGTGTTCCGTCATAAGCAAGCACTTTAAGTCGGGCGTACAAATCAGCCCGTTGCTGCAATAATTCTTGTATTTCAGGATAATTATTCATCTTGACACTCCTTTTAGGGAACTTTTTGTGCAATTTATTATATCAATTGTTCCCTAAAAAGTCAAGAATATTCGTTAAGTTTTTGCGCGTTTTATTTTACTATCTCTTCAATGGCACGGCAAAGGTCGCTCAAGGGCAGACCAACCACGTTCAAATAGTCACCCCGAATTCCCTTTATAAGTCTCGCGCCCTTGCCCTGAATACCATAAGCGCCTGCTTTGTCGAAGCTCTCGCCCGTCGAGATATACCAGTCGATATCCTCTTTGGTCAGGGGGTACATTCTGACACGGGTGGTCACCACACGCACTATCCTTTTACCCTTATAAAAGAGGGCGTAGGCGCTCATTACCTTGTGCTCCCTGCCTGAGAGAAGCGACAGCATTTCACGTGCCTCGTTTTCATTGGCAGGCTTACCGAGGACACGCCTGCCGAGGACGACAATTGTGTCGGAGGAGAGAACAAGCTCGTCACGCCACGCCTTTTCAGCCCCCAGCCCCTTTTCAAGAGCACGGAAGGCAACCTCTTTTTTAGGTGACGTTTTCTTTTGGGGGGCGTTTTCGGGGAGGGAGGGCACCACCACGACCTCAAAGCCCGCATTTTCAAGAATTTCCCGACGGCGCGGGGAATTCGATGCAAGTATTATCTTCATTTTATCCCTTTCTTGTAAAGGACTCGGGCGCTTGTCCCGAAAGCACCGCGCGCACCGTTGCCGCGGCGTCCTTTTCGTCAACTATGATTATGGCTTCAATCCCACGTCCACGAGGGGCGTTGAAGGTGGGAACGCTGTTGTATATCTGACATCTATGGAAGCATTCGGCAAAAACGGGGAAGCGGACGCTTCGTCTGTCAGTGACACTCATACCCTTTGTGCACTCGGTGCCGTCACAGCTATCACGACAATTATCCTTCAAATTCATAAGGCAGTTTTCAAGGAGCATCAAGGGTGCTCTGCCGTAGATTACCTCACCCGTGGGCAGAGGGGATAGGATTTTCCTCTTTATATTGGAGGTAAGCTCTGCCGAGAGAAGCGCACCCTCAGCACCAAGGGTCTCCAAAACCTCTGCGGTGTAGGAGTTATACACGTTCATTCTCGTGCCTGCGAGCACCTTGAAGCCCATTTCCCGTGCAAGAGTGAAGGAGCCGATGCTCTCTGCCATAGCCCGCGTGACCCCTGCCCTTTGCCACTCGAGAAGCCGTGCCCTTACCCTCTCCCTTTGGGAGTCGAAGATGACCGTGGGGAGAGCTACGCCGATTTTTTCGGGGTTATCAAAATCAATCTTGCTGAAAAGAGGAAGATATATTCTATGGACGCCAAGGGTAAGCAGGGCGTCTATTTCCCGTTTCACAGGTCTGCGGTGGGGTGCGAAAATGACGAGTATCTGCCCCTCTCCGCTGACACCGCGTGGAGACGGAAGAGGAAGCCTTTCGCCCCTCTTTTCCTCCCTTTTCAAAAGGGCGTCCACACATTCACGCCTCATTGCGTTTATGACGGATTTGGGGAGCATATAGTCTCCGTCCGTCTCAAAGTGAAAGTCCCGAAGCTCGAAGGGTGTGTTGCCAAGCCTTGACACCTGAGCGAAGGCGAGAGGGGCGTCTATCGGTTGAGTTATGGCTGGCGCCACCTCGGCGCTTTCAGCCGTTGCCGTCTTGTCGGCGCATGAGAAGGTCAGGCGCGCGCCCGTCGCCGTCACGGCGAGGGTTGCGTCAAGGGGAACACGGGGCAGGGTAAACGCCTCTGCCTCCCTTTCGGCACGGCGGGTCTCCTCCTTGTCACGCTCGGCTCTGATGCCTAACATCCTTTTGCCAAGCTTATTTTCGTAATACCCGTCGGTAAGTCCGCCCCGTGAGAAAATTCTTTCAAGGGACGCCATATCACGCTCGGTAGCGTCCCGACCCATATCAATCAGCTCTCTAAAAATCTTAACTACTGAGCCCACGTACTCGGGGCTTTTCATACGACCCTCGATTTTCAGGCTTGCGACCCCCATATCAGATAGCTCCGAAAGGTGCTCTGCAAGAGAGGAGTCCTTGAGGCTGAGGGGATACTGACCGTCAAAGCCCCCCATTTTATAGGGCAGACGGCAGGGTTGAGCGCACTCACCTCTGTTTCCGCTTCTGCCCCCCACGAGAGAGGAGAAAAGGCAGGCACCGCTATGGCATACGCAGAGTGCGCCGTGGACGAATGCCTCTATCTCGATGGGTGACTTGCGACATATTTGGGAGAGGTTCTCTCGGTCAAGCTCACGTGCCACAACCGCACGGCTTGCGCCGAGAGCGTGGAGTGCCCTGACACCGTCAAGGCTGTGGGCAATGCATTGGGTGCTTGCGTGCACCTCTGCCGAGGGGATAGTGCGTGAAATTGCCGACATAAGTCCAAGGTCCTGAACGATAAAGCCGTCCACGCCCATATTGTTAAGAAGGTACACCTCGTCAAGCACCTCCTCAAGCTCACGGTCGGTAAGGAGGGTGTTGAAGGTGAGATATATTTTTCGGGAGAGAAGGTGGGCGCGATAGAGGGCTTCTTCAAGATTTTCCCTTGTGAAATTCTTTGCGCCCACACGGGCGTTATGTGTTCCAAGTCCCAGATAGACGGCGTCAGCGCCTGACGCCAGCGCCGCCACAAAGGCGTCGGGAGAGCCTGCAGGGGCTAAAAGCTCGGGTTTTTTATTCGTCATAGTTCTTCGTTCTTTCCAAAAATTATGTTGCTTTTTCGGGTAAAATATATTATTATATTTATAGTAACACAAAAAGTGAAAAAAATAAAGTCTTTTTTATGGGGAAATATATTATGGATAAAAGAGAAGCACTGGAAAATATAAAGGCGAGGTGTCTTGACTGTCGGGCGTGTCCCTTGTGGGAAACGCGCACCAACGTGGTTTTCGGGCGTGGAGCGGAAGATGCGCCCATTATGTTCATCGGCGAAGCGCCGGGTGAAAAGGAGGATCTGTCGGGAGAGCCCTTCGTGGGTGCGGCAGGCAAGCTTCTCGGTGGCTTTTTAGATTATGCGGGGCTTGGCGACGGGGACTACTATATTGCAAATATCATCAAGTGCCGTCCGCCGCATAACCGTGACCCAAAGCTCGAGGAGGAGGACTGTTGCATCGGCTTTCTTCGGGAACAGCTCGCTGCAATAAAGCCGAAAATAATCGTCTGCCTCGGCAGAATTGCCGCAAAGCGAATTATAAATCCCGATTTCAAAATTTCCGAGGAGCACGGAAAATGGTTTAAAAAAGGGGAATATATGATAACGGCGGTATTTCACCCTGCCGCAATTCTCCGTGACCCGAGAAGGAAGCAGACCACCCTTGAGGATTTTGAAAAAATTGTAAAAATGAAAAACGATTTGTCGGTTTAATATGCGATAATCTGCAAAAAATAAATCTGTGGAATTTCCACAGATTATTTTTTGGGAGAATATCGTGAAATTTTTTAAGTCAATTATTTTGTTATTATCGGCGTCACTTCTCTTGTCCGTCATCGTTTCTGCCGAAGTCAAGACCCGTGAGCTTCATTGGTATTGCAACAAGACAAGCGACCACTCCCGTCCCCCTGCGCCCGTAGATGCGCCCGAGCTTGAGGAATACAACACCGTCTATCTCGGAGAGGACGAAAAGTGCGTTTATCTCACCTTTGACCTTGGCTACGAAAACGAAAACGTAGAGTCGATACTGGATACGCTGAAAAAGGAAAACGTGCCTGCAACCTTCTTTTTGTTGAGGCACGTGGTAGTTTCGGGAGAGCTTCTGCCGAGAATTATAGAGGAAGGCCACCTTTGCGCCAACCATACCGCCCATCACAAAAATATGGCGAAAATGGGAGATATAGAAAGCTTTGCCGAGGAGCTGACCTCTATTGAGAAGCAGTTTGAGGAAAGGTTTGGAACACCTCTTGCAAAGCTGTGGCGTGCCCCCGAGGGCGCATACTCGGAGCAGGTGCTCCATTGGGCGAACGAGCTTGGCTACAAGACGGTTTTCTGGAGCGTTGCCATACCCGATTGGGACGAAAAAAATCAGCTCTCGCCCGAGGTGGCAAAAAGAAAGCTCCTTGACCGAGTCCACAACGGAGCCATAATCCTCCTTCACCCCACCTCGTCCTCAAACGCCAAAATGCTGGGCGACTTTATCAGGGAATTGAAGAGCGAAGGGTATGAATTTAGGACACTATAAAAGGAAAGGCTATGCCTTTCCTTTTTAATGAATAATGAAAAATTATGGAAGAAAACCGCTTTTAAGCGGTTTTCAACCAAAACTATTCACTATTCATTTATATTTTTCGACGTCCACGATTACTTTTTATTTCCTTTAAGCATCTTTTTCCAAGTGAACGCAACCGTTATCCTTGTAGTTTTGTTGTTTTTGGTAATGCTCATATGAATATTGGAATTAGTCAAAACAATTTTCCTTTAAATACTGAAGCTCTTCAATGTTCTTTTTGTTCTTTTTCTTTGTAACAAACCCACCGACAACGAAACCTACAGCAACAAATAAAGTTGCCACAACGTAGGGAATAAGGAAAAATCCCATGGCACTAAGTTGCGATGCTACTAAATTTCTAACGCATAAAAAGCCTGCTATAGCTCCCAAAACCCAAAGAATATATGGTGTGCTTTTAGATTTCTTAATTTCTTCCTCAAGGTTTTGGATGTTACGGAACTTTGTTCCGCAATCGGAGCAAAACCAATAATTTCTATGTGTGTTAGAAACACTTGTAGAAGAAAACCTTCCAACATGGGTGGAAACGGCGCCCGAAATACTGGTTTCGGTTGAAATGGAAATGTTGTGTGATTTGCAGTTTGGACAGTGCATTTTTTTAGAAAATTGGTCGTTCGTCTGTTGTTGCGGTTGCTTTGATTCTTCTAATTTAGTTCCGCAAGCATTACAAAACGCCGCTCCTTCGGGATAAGTAGTTTTACAGTTAGGACAGGTTGACATTTTATTTCTCCTTTTGTTTTGTAAGTACACCCAAACATGACAAAAACTGAGTGTCTAACTTATTATACCCTAAAAGTTGTAGTTTGTCAACCCTTAAAGTTTCTGTAAAGTTACAACTATATGGGTTAAACTATGTTTATAAAACAAAAAGGAAGTATATTTATGGACTGGAAAAATATTGGAGCAAGAATTAGAAAGCAAAGAGAAAATCTTGGATATACAAGAGAAGCCTTTTCCGAAAAGCTTGACGTTACACCAAAGTTCTGTTCTGACATAGAATTAGGAATAAAAGGGATGTCCGTTACGACTTTAAGCAAAATATCTGTTGTATTGGGCTTGTCGGTCGACTACATTTTATATGGCAAAGAAACAGAGGAACTTGACAGCACTCTAGTCAATTTGATTATGTCTTGCCCTCAAGAAAAGAGACCTTTTCTTGTAGATATGATTAAAACCTTTATTCTGTCAACGAAGGATTAGCTTTTATCGAAGCAACCTTATTGCTGATGAGCGCAAAATTAAGGAAGAGTTTAGCGGAAAATCCGCTAAACTCTTTAATTTTTATTACAGCGGTAGTGCACTATAAAGCTTATAGCTTTACATATTTTTTATCCGTTCCGCGTCCAACTGCTCTTATCAAGCCTTCATCGCGCATTTGCTTTGCAAGTATAAACGCCCGTGTTTTCTTGATTATTAGCAGCTCTTGAATTTCGGGCTCTGTAATCTGTCCGTTTTTTTCGATATAATCAAGTATTTTTTTCATCTGCGCTGTAAGGGGTGTTTCATTTTGTTTGAGCATCGCCCTGTTCATATTAGGCAAAATAATTTTGAAGGTGTTTGACGTTACCTCAATTCTCGGTTGCTCAGAGCAGCTTGCATAAAGATTATAAATCTTACGAATTCCTGTGCCATAGGATTCAATTAAATGCAGACGGTGGAAAAGAGCAGCGAGACTTTTGTTTCTCGGCTGCGAAATACCACTACGAATATCGTCGGGAGAAAGTCCGGGCAAAAGACCCCCGATTGAAATAAATTCTATTTCCTTATCATTCACATTTATGATGATACTGCCGCTGAAGCTATAATCACGATGCACGAGGGCGTTGAGCAATGCCTCCCGCAGAGCTTCTTCGGGATAGTCAACCTTTTCAATTCGTTCAAGTCCCCTGAAGGTTGCCGCCGTCTTGTTACATAGTGCAAGATATGCGTATGTGTTATCAAGTTGCTCAAATATAGACCCGCCGAATTCCTTACTGTCACGAAATTTAGTGTTTCCCTCGTCGGCAAACACGGCTACCTTTGTGGTATGTTTGCATTGGTCAGAAATAATATGTGCAAGATTGCTATATAAGTCATCTGCTTGTGCGGTAATACCGAGAGCGCGATATTTCGCTTTTGAAAATTCTATACTGTAACGCTTAAACACTTCCTTTGCAGCCTTGAAGGTCAACTCTTGCTCCATAGAGCGCATACCTTCAAAGCTATCTCCGTCAGAGTCCTTGATCATCGCCCTGATCTGTTCGGGAGAAGCAGGTACAGACGATGCTCCTTGTCGAACAAATACTCCGCTCGGCTTCAATCCTTTTGACTTGAGATAATAGGGCTTGTATGAACCTTCTCCAACAGAAATGCGGATAACGCCATTCTCCTGAATAGTGTATTTTACGAACATCGTTACATCCGGCAAAATGGCATCGCGAATGCCATTTGTAATGCGAGTGTAATTTTCGTCTACTTTATCAATGCCTACGGCATTGCCGTCGTTATCGATTCCAACGTAAATCACGCCGCCATCGGTATTTGCAAACGCAATAACCTCTTTGTATATCTCATCTGTGAGACGTAATTTAAATTCAACGTTTTCGGTTTCGAACATCATACCTGCCTCCTACTAATATGTTATTTTTATTATACCCCGAAAATTCACTTTCGTCAAGTGAACAAAGTGAATTTTCACTGAATTTTGTGAATTTTTGTTTGATAATACGGCTTTCAACTGAAAAAAGCAACAAGGATTTTTGTCCGTGTTGCTTTTTCGTCAAAATTTCAAATTCCCCATATCCTCACTTTTTTGTTGAATTCCTTTTCCAATGCCAAAATATTGCATCTCTTCTGCCCGATATACTGTGAGAGCATATGCCTTGGCACTTCAAATATAAGCTCGTCGCCCGTCATCTCTCTTGCTTGCTCCCTCATTTTCGAGAGGAGCACCCGAGAGAGAACAAGCTCGCCCATAGCGTCGTGGTATTCACCCGACAGCACCTCGTCGGAGTGGAGTCCTTCGGCAGATTGGAGTCCTATTCTGATGACGTCAACGCCGTGTCTTTCAAACTCCTCGTATACCCGAGAGGCACGCTCAACGCTCTCGTCAAGTGTGGGTGGCGTATATTCACCCGAGAGGAAAAGCTCTGCCAGTCCCGTTTTCTTAAAGGTGACGGTGGGATAAATTCTTGCGGAGGTGGCACCGCACTCACAAATTGCCCTTGCCGTTTCCACCTCGTCCTCGGGGGTTGCGCCGTACATACCCGTCATCATCTGCCCCGTCAGAGAAAAGCCCGACTGAACTACGAGACGCATAGCGCTTTTTGAGTCACGGGAGGTGTGTCCACGACGGTTGAGCGTGAGCACTCTGTCGCTCGTGGACTGTATGCCAAGCTCTATATTTTTAACCTTGTATTCTTTTAATATATCGAGGATTTCCTCGTTAATATAGTCGGGGCGTGTGGATATTCTTACCGAGTCAACCTCGCCCGTTTTTATATACTCCCCTGCAATTTCCAGAAGCTTTGTCATAAGGCTTCTGTCAATTCCCGTAAAGCTACCGCCGAAAAAAGCAATCTGGCAGGGGCGGGGCGGATTTGTGGCGAGGGCACTTTCTATCTGAGCGCGCACCGTCTCCACGCGGAATTCCCCCGTGCCCGATATAGTGTGCTGATTACAGAAAAGACAGTCGTTGGGACAGCCTATATGTGGCACGAAAATCGGAATATTAGAGTGCTTTTTCACCCGTTTATGCCTTCTTCCACTTGGTGCCCTGAGGAGTATCCTCAAGAACGATGCCCTTTTCCTTCAGGGTATTACGTATCTCGTCGGCACGGGCGTAGTTCTTCGCCTTCTTCGCGTCTTTTCTCTCGGCGATAAGCTCGTCTATCCAGGCGGTGTCCTCGGTCTCCTCGGGAAGAAGGAAGCCCATAAGCCCTACAAGCTCACGGTAAAGGTCGTAAATCTTCTCAACCTCGCTCTTTGAGGGGTTCTTCGTGAGAAGTGCGTTTATGGCTCTTACCATTTCAAAGATAGCCGAAATGCCGTCGGCGGTATTGAAGTCGTCGTCCATAGCGGTGATGAACTTTTCTCTGTACTGTGAAAGGGCGTCTACCTCGGCGGAAAGTGTGCCCTCTCTCTCCTCGGCGTTTTTAAGCGCGAACTTTATAGCGTTTTCGCAGTTATACATTCTTTCAAGAGACGCCACCGACTGCTCCAGAATCTCTGCGGAGAAGTTGATGGGGCTTCTGTACTGCGCGGAAACGAGGAAAAATCTGATAGCGGGATAGCCGTACTTTGCCGCCGCATCTCTTACGGTGAAGAAATTGCCAAGGGATTTTGACATCTTCTTGTTGTCAACGTTGATATATCCGTTGTGGATAAAGGCACGGCAGAAGGGCACGCCGAAGGCTGCCTCCGACTGTGCTACCTCGTTTTCGTGGTGAGGGAAGGTCAGGTCCTGTCCGCCTCCGTGAAGGTCGATGGTCTTGCCAAGGTACTTATCAACCATTGCCGAGCACTCGATGTGCCAGCCCGGTCTGCCACGACCCCAAGGTGACTCCCAATAGGGCTCGCCCTCCTTGTACGCCTTCCATACGGCAAAGTCAAGGGGGTCGCGCTTCACGTCGTTTACGTCAATTCTCGCACCGCTTTCAAGGTCGTCGATATCAAATCCGCCAAGGCGTCCGTAGCCCTTGAACTTGCGTGCCGAGAAATAAACGTCTCCGTTTTCTGCAGGGTATGCGTAGCCCTTTTCAATGAGAAGCTCTATAATGTGGATAATTTCGGGAATGTTCTCGGTAGCTCTGGGGTGGAAGGTTGCAGGAGTGATGCCAAGACCCTTCGCATCGGTGAAATACTCTGCAATATACTTGTCCGCCACGTCCTTGACGGTAGTGCCCTCCTCTGCGGCGCGCTTTATCATCTTGTCGTCGATGTCGGTAAAGTTCTGTACGAAGGTTACCTTGTTGCCTCTGTATTCAAGATAACGGCGCAGAAGGTCGAACACCACGAAGCATCTTGCGTTTCCTACGTGGAAAAAGTTGTAGACGGTAGGTCCGCAGGCGTACATTCTGACGGTGTTGTCACGGAATTCAAAATCTTCCTTTTGCTTGGTGAGAGAGTTGTAAAATTTCATATCGTTCATCCTTTCGGTTATTTGTGAGATTTGTTAATATTTTGAGTTTTAAACTGTAAATTCTAACGAATCCGTTAATTTTTGGAGTTTTTTTCAAGCTCCTCTATCCTCTTTGCCATTCGCTCCATTTCCGACGCCATACGGCAAAGCTCCTGAGAGACGGGGTCGGGAATGTGTATCTGGTCAAGGTCAAAGGGGCGCTGACCGTCACGTCTGACAACCCTTGCAGGTGCGCCGACGGCGGTGCAGTTGTCGGGGATTTCGTTAAGCACTACTGCGCCTGCCGCAATCTTTGCTCTGTCCCCCACTCTGAAGGGACCCAGCACCTTTGCGCCTGCGCCCACCAGCACTCCGTTGCCGAGAGTGGGGTGTCGCTTACCTGTGTCCTTGCCCGTACCTCCCAGAGTCACGCCCTGATAGAGCGTACACTCGTCGCCTATCTCCGCCGTTTCGCCTATCACTACCCCTGACCCGTGGTCGATGAAAAGCCCTCTGCCGATAGTGGCGCCCGGGTGAATTTCAATTCCCGTGAAAAATCGACCCGTCTGGGAAATAAGTCTTGCGATAAAGAAGAGACGGTGACGGTAAAAGAAATTTCCTATTCTGTAATAGATAAGCGCGTGAAAGCCCGAATACAAGAAAAATATTTCAAATATATTTCTCGCCGCAGGGTCTCGGGACTTAATACTTTTCAAATCGTCGATTATTTTCATATTTCCCCCTACCTAATAGAACAAAAAAATCTGCACCTCATTCAAGAGGCGCAGATGCGCGGTTCCACTCTTATTTATAACTCTTAAAGACTGCCGTCCTAAAGGGGCCGCACTTTCGATGAGGTAAACCTGACGCTCGCACCAAACGCGCCCTCTCTGGAGATCTTCCCCGTCTACTCTTGCCCAGCATTTCTGCCGACGATTGCAGTATATATTGAATTTTCTTTATTCTAACACAGTTTTATAAAAAGGTCAAGAATTTTTATTATTTAAAAATGCGGCTAGCAGCCGCTGGCATATCTCGCCTATCGTAATGCGTTTTTTTCCTGAATAAAGAAAAACGGCGAGGTCCAATTTAATGCAATCTCCTAATAAATAAAAAAGGTTTCCTGAAGCACCGCCCTTGCCTTATCGGGATTTTTGTGCTTCACAGCCACCGACAGATTTTCGGGACGGAAAATTTCTCTCGCACAGTGTAGCACGTCCTCAACCGTCACCTTTTCGTATGCCTCCCGTCTTGCCTCCAGCGTTTCGTAATCGAAGCCGAGGAAGTGAGACTCCCACGCCTTGTTCCAATTCAGGCTTTCGGTGTCGTCGAGAATAAAAAGATAATTTTCAAGGTATGGCACCTTAGCAAGAGAGAGCTCTGAGTCTGTAATATCCTTCGTTATCCCGTCGAAAATCTCCCGAAGCGCCTGCAGGGCAGGGAGAAAATGGGCGGGAGAGGTCTCAAAGGATAGAGTGAGTGAGCCTATATTTTTATATTCGTCAAGGTTGGCGTCGAAGCTATAGATATAGCCGTTCTTCTCCGACAGCTCTAAAAAGACCCTTGAGGTGTCGCCCTGAAAAAGAATATCGTAGACGAGGTCACGCACGGGTTTTGGGAAAAGGTTAGTGTCCACGTCGTAGGCGAATTTGACTTTGCAATAGTCCGCCCTCTTTACAGAAAGGTCGGGTGAGCGATGGAAAAACCGTGGCGGAAGCTTGGCAATATTCTCCCGCTTTTCGCTCTTTGGGAGGGGAATTTTATTCACCTTCTCCACAAGCCACTCAACGTCCCCCTCGTCTATTGCGCCCGTGAGGTAGAAGAAAATATTCTCAGCGCCCGTGATTTTCTCGGCGTGGTCGCGAAGCTTATTCAGGGAAAAGCCCGAAACTCTGCCCACCGTGCCCGTTATGGTCTCACAAAGGGGTGTGCCCTCCCACACAAGCTTCTGACACATAGCGTCCACCGAGGAGGAATAGGTGTCCTCCCTGATTTCCCTCTTTACTCTCTCACGCTCGGCGTCAAGCTCCGTTTTACTTATAACGAAGGGAGAAAGGGCGAGAAGGAGAATTTCGGCGCCACGGCGGAAATGTGAGGGTGCGCCCTGAACGGAAAACTGGATAAGCTCGTTATAGGTTGCGCCCGACAAAGTAAGCCCGAGGGAATCAAGCACCGAGTAGAGCTTATAGTCCATAAGCTTATTTATATTTCTGAAAACTGCGTGCTCGTAAAAATGGGATATTCCCGCCTCCCTCGGCTCGTCGAAAAGAGGGCCTGCAGGGATATATAGGGAGAGATTAAAGCTGTGGGTAGCGGTGGGAAAGGAATATACCTTGACTCCGCCGTCCGTTGTTGCCTTGAATTCTCTCGTGTTATTTCGTGGGGTCAATGTACTTCCAGAACTCCTTTATATAGTTAATGCCCGACCATACTGTCAGAAGGGCGGTTGCCGCCATTCCGATATAGGACAGATACCAGAAGTCCCAGATAATCGGCTCGATAAGGAAAACTACGATTGAAATGGATTGTGTCATGGTCTTGCACTTGCCAAGCCAGTTGGCAGGAACGACGATGCCCTCCCCCGACACGATAAGTCTGACAGAGGTAACCGCAAGCTCACGGAAGATAACCACAACGGTCACCCAGGTCATAAACGGTCTGAGTGCCTCGTTAACTACGGTAATTGACATAAGCGTGCCGATTACCATAAACTTGTCGGCAACGGGGTCCATAAACTTGCCGAAATTGGTTACGAGATTCTGGCTTCTGGCAATCTTGCCGTCGATAAAGTCGGTAACTGCGGTAAGTATAAACAAAACTGCAGGAACTATTGCGTAGACGATTTCGTTATTCAAGCAAAGCGAGGGGTAAAGAATGAACACCATTACAATGGGAACGAGGAACATTCTTAAAATCGTCAGCTTGTTTGGTAGATTGATTTTGCTCATATAATAATCCTTTCTCTCGGTCAGTCTTTTATCATTTTCTTGGAAGCGGTGCTACCGCATTTTTTGTCGGGAAATTGCGTTTTTCCAACCTCGCCGTTTTGCTTTCTATAAACAGAAATAAGCGTTTCGATAGGCGAGATATGCCCGCGGTGCTACCGCTGCCCGCGGTGCTACCGCATTTTTCCAACGAGGTCGTAATAAATTTCGTCGGTAATTTCAACCTCCACGAATTCGCCGTCCTTTACCCGTCTGGGAGCGCTGAAATACACCTTGCCGTCAATGTCGGGGGCATCCGCCTCTGTTCTGCCGAAATAGGTCTCGGCAACCTTGTCGTAGCCCTCGCAAAGCACCGTGAGGGTCTTACCCACCTTTTCGGCGTTCTTCTCTGCCATTATTTCGGACTGCACCTCCATGATTCTCTCGGCGCGCGCCTCCCTCTCCTTCTTCGCCACCTGACGCATTGCGTAGGCAGGGGTGTTTTCCTCACGGGAATAGGGGAAAGCGCCAAGGCGGTCAAACCTCGTTTCCTTTATGTAATTTAAAAGCTCGCTCGCTTCCCTCTGGGTTTCGGTGGGGAAGCCTGCAATAACTGTGGTGCGTATGGTTATATCGGGCATAGCGCGCCTGAGTCTCTCCACGGCGCTCTTTATCACGTCAGACCCTCCGTGGCGGTTCATCGCCCCCAGAACTCTGTCGTTTATATGCTGAATTGGCATATCAATGTACTTTGCTATGTTATCGTATTTCGCCATAGTCTCCACAAGCTCGTCGGTAATCTTGTCGGGATAGCAATAAAGAAGCCTTATCCACTTGAAGCCGAGTCCCTCGTCGGTACAGAGACGGCGAAGAAGCTCGGGAAGCTCGTATTTGCCCGTCAGGTCAAGACCGTACCTCGTGGTGTCCTGCGCCACGATGCAAAGCTCTCTTACACCCATACCATAAAGGGTATGGGCTTCGGCGATAATATCCTCCATATCACGACTGCGGAAGCGTCCTCTTATATCGGGAATGGAGCAATAAGAGCACCTGTTGTCACAGCCCTCGGCAATTTTAATATATGCGGTGTATTCGGGAGTTGATATAACTCTGTCACCGCCGAAGGCAAGGTTTTCCGTGGGGGAGGTGGCAATAAACTTCTCGCCGTTGTAGGCGGCACGCACCGCCTCGCATATTCTGCCCTCGTCGCCTGCCGAGAGGATAGCGTCCACCTCGGGCAAGTCCTTTTCTATTTCCTCGGGGTACCTTGTGGCAAGACAGCCCGTCACAACGATGCCTCGGAGATTGTGATGCTTTTTGAGGTACGCTATATCGAGAATGGACTCTATTGCCTCACCCTTTGCGCTCTCTATAAAGGCGCAGGTGTTAATAACCATAACGTCGGCGTCGGTGTCCTCCGCCACTATTTCAAAGCCCTCGTTGTAGAGAGTGCCCAGCATAACCTCGGTGTCAACGGTATTCTTGGGACAGCCCAAGGATACAAATCCTACTTTTATACTCATTTTCTATTCCTGCTCGTATGCTTTTATTATTTCTTCGCTTGAAAAGCCTCTGGCGTAAAGTCGGCGGCGTGCCACGTCACACTCCACGCCGTCAAGGGTGGTGTGGATAAGCTCTCTTGCCAGCGCCACAAAGTCACAGTCAAGGGCGGAAAGCGCTTCGTCAATCAAGTCACTCTCAAAGCCACGGTCTATCATAGCACCGCGTATCTTTGCCCTGCCCCATTTCTTTTCAACGCACTTTTGCGCAAAGCGGTTAGCATATCCCCGCTCGTCGATATAGCCTGCCCTTTCAAGCTTTGAGAGAAGCTCGTCTAAAAACTCGGTGTCCACCGTAGTTCCGTGTATCTTCTCACGGATAAGACGGCGGTAGAGCTCCTTTTTGGTGATGTCGCCTGCCGCCAGACGCTTTATTGCCTTTTTCTTTATCTCACGCCTTACGGCAAGACGGCAAAGCTCCTCAGCGTTCTCTATTTCGTCCCCTGCACGAAGGGAGGAAAAGGCGCGCTCGTAGTCCCTCACCCATATGGCAAAGTCGCCCTCGTCGGTGACCAGCACCGTCTCTTTGTTTTTCTCTATATTATAGTAGCGAATAAGCTTCATTTATTCCTCAAAGCCCTCTTCCGTTCCGTCGTCCTCATCCTCGTCAAGTCCGCTGATACCGCCAAAGGTCAGCTTGCCCTGAAGCTCACTTGCCTGAGCAAGAATTTTTGCCTTTATCTCTTCACGGATATCGGGGTTTTCCTTGAGGTAGAGCTTGGAGTTGTCCTTGCCCTGACCAAGTCTCAGTCCGCCGTAGCCGTACCAAGAACCGCTCTTCTGCACGATACCAAGGCTCTCGCCAAGGTCAAGAAGCTCTCCGTCGGAGGAAATGCCCTCGCCGTAGAGAATTTCAAATTCTGCGGTCTTGAAGGGGGCTGCAACCTTGTTTTTAACTACCTTACACTTGGTCTGGTTACCAACCACCTCGCCTTTTTCCTTAATCTGCTGACCGCGGCGCACGTCAATTCGCACCGAGGCGTAGAATTTCAGTGCCTTACCGCCCGTGGTTACCTCGGGATTTCCGTACATAACGCCCACCTCCTCACGAAGCTGGTTAATGAAGATAAGCACGCACTGGCTCTTTGCAATAGCGCCGGAGAGCTTTCTGAGTGCCTTTGACATAAGTCTTGCGTGTGCTCCCACCGTTGCCTGACCCATATCGCCCTCTATCTCCGCCTTGGGAACGAGAGCCGCAACAGAGTCCACGATAATAACGTCAATGGCGTCCGAGCGGATAAGCGCCTCGGCAATCTCCAGCGCCTGCTCACCGTCGTCGGGCTGAGCAACCAGAAGGTCGTGGATATCAACGCCTATTCCCTGCGCATAGGTAGGGTCAAGGGCGTGCTCTGCATCAATGAACGCCGCCGAGCCGCCCATCTTCTGAGCCTCGGCTGCTATGTGGAGGGCAAGAGTGGTCTTACCCGAGCTTTCAGGTCCGTATATCTCTATAATTCTTCCCTTTGGAACGCCTCCTATACCGAGGGCAAAGTCAAGGGAGAGCGAGCCCGTGGGAATGGCGCTGACCTGCATCTGCGTATTCTCACCAAGCTTCATTATAGAGCCCTGTCCGTATTTCTTGGTTATCTGTGATATTGCCTTTTTGCGCGCGGCTTCTCTGCCGTCTGCGCTTTCCTTTTCTACTTCTGTCTTCTTCTTTTTCTCGTCCATTTTTCTTCCTCACTTTATATCACATTTTTATTTTAACTACTCTGTCCCGCCCCTCAAGGTCGGGAATTATATCTCCACCGCCAAATAGGCATTTTACTGCGTCGCCCTGCGACGAGCCTATCTCCAAAAGGACGGTCTTGCCTCGGAGAAAATCCTCTTTTTCGGCAAGCGCCTTGTAAAAGCTCATTCCGTCCTCCCCTCCGTCAAGGGCAAGAGGAGGCTCTCTTTTCACGTTTTCGGGTAGTACGTCCATTTCCTTTTTCGTAACGTACGGTGGATTCATTATCACGCCGTCGGCTGACGGCAGGGTGGAGTAATCGCCCGAGAGCACATCGAAGCACATAACCCGTGCCCTCTCGGAAAGGTTATATTTTTCTATATTCCGCTCGGCGCAGGAAATTGCATACTCGGAAATATCCACAAGGGTGACGGTAACGTCCTCACGCTCCAGCGCAACGCTTATTCCGAGACACCCCGTGCCCGTGCAAAAGTCTATTATATGCGCGCCCCGTGGAAAGAGCTCTACCGCCTTTTCCACTATGACCTCGCTGTCGCACCGTGGGATAAGCACGTTTTCTGCCGTGTAAAAATCGTATTTGTAAAAGGGGATATGCCCTAAAATATAGCCGAGAGGCTCACCCGACACCGCTCTTTCAAGGGTGTGGAAAAGTCTTTTTTCGCTTTCCTCGGGAAGCCCTCTGCCAAGGAGAACACTATCCCGTGGAAGCCCCATATCCTCAAGGATAAGCGACACCGTTTCCCACATAGACAGGTTTTCCTTTGCAAATTGAGACCCCTCCCACAAAGCCTTAATTCTCTTCTTCATTCTCCTGACCCTCTATTCCCTCGAAGATAGCTTCGGGCGGATATTCCTCGGGAAGAGACGCCTTGAGGGCAACGATAGCAACCTCGATTTCCTTTTCATCAGGCTCTCTCGTGGTTATCCTCTGTATCCAGAGCCCAGGCGCTGAAAGAATACGCAGGACGAAATTGTCGTGCGTGCCTGAAAAAATGGTTATTTCATAACCTATTCCCACAACAAGAGGGAGTATGAGAAGCTTTGTTAAAAACCGCAGGAGCAGATTGTCCCAAAGGGAATTGGGAAGAGCGGCGGAAACCACTATTCCAAGTAGGAGCATCATAAACATCATACTCGTTCCGCATCTTGGGTGAAATCTTTTTTGCTTTTTTATATTCTCTACCGTCAGGGGAAGCCCTGCTTCACGGCAGAAAATGGACTTGTGCTCGGCGCCGTGGTACTCGTAGGTGCGTCTGATATCGGGCATAAAGGAAACGAGCCAGATATAGAGAACGAAAATTCCCATTTTCACTATTCCCTCAACTATCGCCTTTGCAAGATGGGTAAGGGGAATAGCGTAGTCAATAAGCTTTGAAATGAACATCGGCAGGTAGAAGAAGAGGGCGAGGGCAAGAAGAATACCAAGCACCCCTCCGATAATTCCTGCAACAGCCATAAGGCTCTTGCCGAATTTTCGCTCCAGCCACTTTTCAAATTTAGTCTGCTCCTCCTCGATGCCCTGCATCTCTGCGGAGAGAGTGAGAATTGACATAGAGAGCGCCATAGACTCGATAAAGCTGACGACTCCGCGGAGTATCGGGAGACGAAAAAGAGGAACTCTGTCCTTTATGCTGGTTACGGCTCTCTTATCTAATTTTATTTTTCCGTCGGGGCAACGCACCGCGGTGGCACAATCCTTTTTGTGCCTCATCATAATGCCCTCCAGCACCGCCTGACCGCCTACACGGCTTGCGGGGGTGGGGCAGGAACGCTTTTCTTTCATAAATTAATCCTTATTTAAAGCTGAAATTTGTTATTATACTGTTTACCTCGTCTGTGTGTGAATCAAAACCGTCAAGGGTAGAGGTGTAGGTGATCATATATATCTCGCCGTATCTGTAAGTAAATATCTGACGGAATTTGTACGCATCCCCTGCCACCGTCGCCGTATAGACGTACTGCCTTGCAGGAATGGAGTCGAGAGCTATCTCCTCGCCGTCTGTAATTATTTCAAGGTCGGGGAAGGTAGCGCGGAGATGTTCAAAGTAGGTGGTGTCACCCATGGTGAGATAGTCGTCAACGCTGGATACCTCGTTGTTGGCGGTAAAGGCGACTACCGACACGTTGGAGCGGTCCTTTTCCGACACGTAGACGCTGACCATTCCGTCGTTTCTGTCAACGCTCCACTCCTCCGGATAGTAGAAATTGTATTCTATCGCCCCGTTGTCAAGCAGGAGCATTCCTTCGGGAAGGTCACTTTCCTCCTTTTTGGAGCAGGAGCATATACTGAAAGCAAGAAGAAGGGTTAAAAAAAGTGCAATATATCTTTTCATTTCGTATTCCTTTCGTTTAACTACATAGTAACGCTACTATAAATTATACCACAAATAAATAAAAAGTAAATACTTTAAAGGAAGAATTTTGTAAACTTAATTTAACAAAAAAACGGTTGTGTTTTATTGGGTGTTGTGATATAATGAATTCATCATAGACGAAATCAGCTAAATTCGCTATTACGAGCGAAACGTGCTTTGCACGCTAAATTACGTCAAAACTAAATTGACCTTGCGGTCAGCTATAACGCAGGGGCAACCGACTTTATATAGAGATTATCGTCATTTGACGAAACACACTAAGCTCTTTTGTGGAGGCGATACATATTGGATAATAAAATACAATTGTTTGAAGACAAGAAAATAAGAACTGCGTGGAATGAAGAAACAGAGGAATGGTATTTTTCGGTTGTTGACGTCGTATCTGTTCTTGCTGATAGTACAGATGGTAGAAAGTACTGGAACAAGCTAAAGCAAAGATTGAAGGAAGAAGGGAATGAAACGGTGACAAATTGTCACCAGTTGAAAATGACCGCCGCAGACGGAAAAAAGCGGTTAACAGACGTTGCTGATACCAAACAACTTTTGAGAATCATCCAATCAATCCCGTCACCGAAAGCAGAACCTTTTAAAATGTGGCTTGCTGAGGTTGGAAAAGAGCGAATTGACGAAACAATCGACCCCGAGCTTGCAATCGACAGAGCGATAGAAACCTATCAAAAGATAATGAATAATAAAACGTTTTTTGTCCCCGACTTGACATAATTATATAATACTATTACAAACTACCTGACCTTGCGGTCAGCTATCATAAAAGGAGAAACAAAAATGTTAAAATGTGGATTTGCTAAAAAATGTATAACACCGCCCCTTGATACTCCCATTGTGGGCTATTATGCTGAAAGAAGAGTAAAGGGAGTTTTGGACGACCTTTACGTTCGTGCCACCGCCTTTGATGACGGCGATGCGAGAGCGGTAGTTCTTGCCGTTGACGTTTGCCTTATTTCCAAGGGCTTGTGCAATCTTCTGCGCGTAAGAATTGCGAAGGAGTGCTCTCTTGACGAGAACGCGGTGTTTATCAACGCCAACCATACCCACACGGGTCCCCTTCTTGAAAAGGACTTTGCCTCCGACTTGGAGTGCCCCAAGGAATACGAGGAATTTTTCAAAAACACCCTTTGCGAAACCGCAAAGGAAGCCTTTGAGGACCTATCTCCCGCAAGACTTTTCTATGCGGAAAAGGAGGTGCCCGGCATTTCCTTCATAAGACGCTTCAGAATGAAGGACGGCTCGGTTGCCACAAACCCCGGTATACTTAATCCCGATATCGACCACCCCATCGGAACGCCCGACGAAATGATGAGAATGCTGAAGATAGTAAGAGAAGAGAAGGAAAACCTCGTTCTCGTTTGCTTCGGCACTCATACCGATACTGTCGGCGGTGAGCGTGTCAGCGCAGACTACCCCGCATATCTTTGCGAGGCTCTGGAGGGTGCTATGCCCGACGTGAAATGTATGTTCCTTATGGGACCTCAGGGCGACGTGAACCACTTTAACGTAGACGGCTCTTACGGTGGCTGGAGACTTTCCAACGACAACTACGGCGACAAGGAATTTGACCCGACGGCGCACGCAAGACATATGGGAAGATGCCTTGCAGGTGCGGCTCTGTCGGTATACGCTATGGCAAAGGAAGTGCCCTCGGACGAAATCTCCTTCGGCGCAGTAGAGGTAGCTCTCCCCTCACACCAGGAAAACGACAAGTTAGAGGAAGCCGAAAAAATAGTTGCCCTCTACGAAGCGGGCAGACACGTGGAGCTTCCCTATAAGGGAATGGCGCTGACTACCGTAGTGGCAGGAGCAAAGAGAATAGTAAACCTTAAAGACGGCCCTGCGTATTTCTTTGAAAAGGTTTTTGCAATAAAAATAGGCGACTTCGTATTTGCAGGACTCCCCGGTGAGCCCTTCGTTGAGATAGGAAGAAGAATTTACGAGGGTGCGCCCTACCGTCATATGTTCGTTGCCTGCCTTACCAACGCAGGCGAGTCCTATTACCCCACCACCTCTGCAATCATGGAGGGCGGATACGAGGCAAGCTCCTGCGAAATCGGAGCAGGCGCCGACAATATTCTGGTTGAGGGTATGCTGACCCTTTTAGACAGTCTTAAAGACGACTAATTTCATCAAAGGAGCAAAATATATGTCAAAATTGAAGCTTTGCATCATCTTCGGCGGAATGTCCAGCGAGCACGAGGTCTCCTGTATGTCCGCTTCCTCGGTAATAGCAAATATAAATCCCGAAAAATACGAGCTTTTCAAAATGGGAATTCTGAAGGACGGACGGCAGTTCCTCTACGTCGGTGACAACGCTAAAATTGCCGACGCCACCTTCTGCGAGGACACGGCAAACCTCATTCCTGCCGTTATCAGCCCTTGCCCTGCCCACCACGGACTTATGGTGTTAAATAAGACTCTTGGCACCTTCAAGATACAGAATATCGACTGTTTTCTTCCCATCGTACACGGAGAAAACTGCGAGGACGGAAACCTTCAGGGTCTTTTGAAGCTGTCGGGCGTGCCCTTCGTTGGCTCGGACAACCGTGGCTCTGCCGTTTGTATGGACAAGGCTTGCACCAAGACTCTCCTTGAATGCCTTGATATTCATATGGCGCCCTGGCATCTTTTCAGGCTTGGGGACAATATGAACGAGTGCATTAAAAAATGCGAAAAGGACTTCGGTTATCCCCTTTTCGTAAAGCCTGCAGGCACGGGCTCGTCGGTTGGCGTGGTAAAGGCAAAGACGAGAGAGGAGTTCGAGCTTGCTCTTATGGGCGCCTTGAAATACGACGACAAGGTGCTGGTGGAGGAATATATCAGGGGCAGTGAGGTTGAAGTGGCAGTCCTTGATACGAGGGAAGGGAACGGCAGACGCACTATTGCCTCCTACCCGGGTGAGCTTATACCCGGCAGTGACTTTTACGACTACGACACCAAATACGTAAACGACACCACAAGCTACCATATTCCCGCAAGAATGAGCGAAGAGGACACCGAGAAGATAAGGGAATACGCCGTCAGGATTTTCAGAGCCCTTGACTGTCGGGGACTTGCAAGGGTAGACTTCTTCGTAGGGGAAAAGGGTATCGTGTTCAACGAAATCAACACTCTCCCGGGCTTTACCAAGATCAGTATGTACCCAAAGCTTATGACCCATTACGGCATTGACTACCCAACTCTCATCGACAAGCTTATCGAGTATGCTTTATAAGGATATCTGGGTAAAATATTCCACAAGCTCGTCGCTTTCCACCCCCCGACCCCTCCTTTATCCCGTCACTCTCCCTACGGCAGAGCTGACGCCTCTTACCAAAAACCCACGCACTCCCGCCGACTTTATACATAATTTCAAGAGGGTAAAGACCATGGCGAAGAAGCCCGTTTTCGTGGGGCTAAACAACATCGACTTTGAGGTGCAGGGGAAAATGGGACTTAACGAGAGCGGAGACACCGTAATAGAGTTTGTGGCAGAAAGCCTTCTGCCCGAGGCGCCCGACAGGGAGCATCGCTTCCGCTTCGTTTTTAACGAGGAGGAGCTATACTACTCCTCTCCAACCCTTAACCACACAATGTATTTTAAGAAAAACTCTGCATCCAGCCTCTTTGCCGAGGACCGTGCAGTAAACATCCACACCACCGACTTCGTCTGTCAGAGGACGGGGAAAAAGCGTGGCTTTTTAAAGCTGAAATATTACTCAAACACCAACGACAAGCGTCAGAGTGACGTGAGGAATATCTCTTTAAAGTGGACGGTAGAAGAATAGAAAGGATTTTTATGAGAAAGTTTTTTTGTTTACTTTTCGTTTTGCTCTCCCTTTCCCTTGCCTTTACCGCTACGGCGGTTGCCGAGGACGATTTAGGGGAGCTTGTTGAAACGCTTCATCAGGGTATCATTCCCCTTGAGGTCGTGGAAAGCTACGAGGACCTACTCTCCTATATGCAGATAGTGGACGACAGCGAGGAAAGACTTCTCACCTCAAAGCTTGAAACCTTCTTCACCTATATCTCCTACTACTATTACGAGCCTCTGACCCATCAGGAAATTTTCGAGAGATTTAAGGCGCAGAACGATGAAATTGATATAAATAATATGGACGAGACCTACAAGGCGCTCTTCAAGTGCCTTGATAGGTTCAGCTACTACCTCACCCCCGACGAAGCGCACAAGTTTTTCAACCCCACCGAAGCCCGTGGCATCGGCATCAAAATGGTATGGCGTGACAGGACGGAGGATAGCGCGGAGGGAATTTACGTTGAAGAGGTGGCATCCGACTCGCCTGCGTCAAAGGCGGGAATCCTTGCAGGCGACAGAATAGTGGGCTACAACTCACAAAGCGTGGAGGGACTTGGCTTTCAGGCTCTCGTGGCTTTGAGCGCCGATATTACCGACGGGGACGAGACCCTTTCCGTCGAGCTTGAAAGAAACGGCGAAGTATTTTCCTACGTTCTTCCGAGAACTGCCGTGTCCTTCAGGGAATATTCCATAACTCTCTATCCCGAAAAGAGCCTTATCTACCTGAAGCTTACAAGCTTTATGAACAAATCCACCCCAAGCGAGATAGCGCTGGAGCTTGACACCGCCTATCAGCTTGGCTACAAAAATATTATCGTAGACCTGCAGGACAACTCGGGCGGAGACGTTTATATTTGCGCCGAGATACTCTCCAAGTTCACCCCCAAAAGAGAGCTTCTTTTCACTATGGGAAGGCACAACAACAAAAACGCCATTGCGTTTTATTCTCTCGGCAACGGCTATCATTTCGACTCGGTATCGGTGCTTGTAAACGAGGCTACCGCATCCTCTGCCGAAATCTTTACCAACTGTCTCCAGGTAATGACCGACGCTCTGGTGTTCGGCAGACAGACCTACGGTAAGGGCGTTGCACAATACGCCTTCAAGTTCACCGACGGCGCAGCCTGCGGAATTACCGCCTACGTTACCTACGATGCACTTGGCAACACCTACAACGAAAAGGGCATCAAGCCCGACACGGTTTCAAAAACACATATTACGAAAAACGCTCTGCCAAAGGGCACTCCTGCCGTAACGGGACTCAACTACCACAGCGCCGTTTCAGGTGCCGATAACAATATCGTCCGCGGCGTTGAAATACGCCTTGAGGCTCTCGGCTTCCTTGCAGAAGGACGGGTTGACACCCTTTGGGACGACGCCACCACCCGTGCCATCTCGGCATTCCAGAAGGCGTACTCGCTTGAGGTGACGGGGGCGCTTGATTTTGACACCGCCGTAACGCTCATCAGGACGGCAGTAGCCTGGGAAAACACTCCCGTCTATGTTTCCCGTCTTTTCGACTACGCCTATAATTTCGTAAGATGACGGATATTAAAAGCTTGATTGCCCACTTGGCACACGACGGAGAGGAGGAGGTCCTCCTCTCCCACCTTATTGACCTTGGAAAAAGGAGCTGGGAGCGAGGCAGACTTGAAGCCTCGGCTTTTCTCGGCGAAGCCCTTTGTGACAGCGCCGAAGCCCTTCTTCAAGAGACGGTGGAGGGAGAATATTTATTGTGGGGAGGATATGAGGGCGCAAAGAGGAAATGCGCCGTGTTTCTTCCCGAATACTATTCGGCAGAGGACGTAACCTTTCGCCCCGAGCTTTGCGATATTGCCTTCGTCAAGGCAGTATGCGACCGCTTTCACAAGGACGACGAGCTCTCCCACCGTGACGTGCTGGGCGCTTTGATGAACCTCGGCATCAAGAGAGAAACGGTGGGCGACATCGTTTTCGACGACGGAATAATTATCGTCACAAAAACAGCCACCGCAGGCTTTATCGTAGAAAACCTTACCCGAATAAAGCATAGCACCGTCACCGCCACCCTTACCGACACGCCTCCCGTTGCCGTGATAGAGGAAAAGGTGAAGGAGACCACCACCGTCCCCTCGATGAGAGCCGACGCCGTAATCTCCTCGGTGTTCAATACCTCCCGCACGCTCTCCGCCGAGGCAATAGAAAAGGGACTCGTCCAGCTTAATTCCGCAATCCTGACAAAGCCCACCGTCACAATACGGGAGGGGGACACAGTCTCCTGGCGAAAAAAGGGCAAACGGAAGATTTTAAGCATTGTCGGAGAGAGTAAGAAGGGGAGAGTTATTATTTCTTATGAGAAATAATGTGAAGTAATAAGTAATAAGGAATAGTGAAGAAGTATGGTTGAAAATCGCACGGCGATTTTCTTCCTTTAAAAAAATATTATAAATCAAAAGAAGAGTGACAAATCACGGATTTGTCACTCTTTTCCTTACTTATTCCCTATTCACTATTACTTATTACTTTATTTTTCGAACACAAACAAATATTCGTGCGCAATCAACAAAAAATTGTATTTTACACTATTGGTTTTCCAATATCCCGTAGCCTTGCAATTGTGTTGTTCTTTGATAATCAGTTCTTTCAGTTTGAAGCCTGAATCTTCAAAGATACGCATTACATCAAATGACATTGGGATCATATGCCCTTTTTGACGGGTATCACCCATGAGAAGAGCACAAAACTTGTCCTTTTTAAGCACCCGATAGCTTTCTGATGCAACCTTTTTCATTTCTTCAAGAAAATCTTTTACCTTTAATTGTGATAAGTCATTTTCTATACCATCACTATACTTGATAATATCAGCATAAGGTGGGTGTGTGCATATCAAATCAATACTATCGTCAGGCACAAAATCAAGATTTCTTGCATCGCCTTTTTTGATATAAACTTTCCCTTTTACACTCTCTAAATCAAAAGTTGTTTTTTCTCTGCATCGTTCAAGTGCAATATCATTGACATCAACGCCAATTATATCTCGATTCAAAAGTTTTGCTTCAACAAGAGTGGTGCCCCCACCTGCAAATTGGTCAAGAACCAAATCGCCCTCTTTGGAATACCTTAATATTATATTTCCCGGTATATACGGAGCCCAATTGCCACGCCATTTTGCATCGTGAGTTGCCCAATCTCCACGCTTTGGAAAAGACCAATGCGTAGTCTTTTCAAGTTCAAAATCATCTGGCTCCCATTTTTTGATTTTCTTTTCCGCCATTATTTGAAAACCTCATTGATTATACCGTTTTCTAAATCCTTTATGTTATAAATGTGGTTCATTACATCAAAAGTTTCTTCAAGATTATTTCTTGCACTTGTCCATCCTTTGCCATCAGTAAACCACACAAAAGTAAAACCCTCTATTGTGTCGGTTTCCAACGCAAGCGTTTTATAGCTACGAGCTGTTTCGTTTAGTTTAGAGCCTCCGCTACCATAGAAATTAGTTTCAATGCCATATATCATATTATCCGTTTTAATAACAAAATCAAAACGTTTTTCCATTTTTCCTTGATTAGAAATTGCGGATAAATCAATATCCCATTTTTCTTTAATCTGATGGATATACATTTCCTTAAAATAAGCTTCATCTTTTATAAATCCTGCCTTTTTAATAAAGCTCTCAACCAAATTTTCCATCAAATGACCGCCACGATTTTTTCTGCCGTTGGAATCAAGGCCTGTTTCAACGCCTGTTGCATAGTCAACAAGATTATTTACAATGTGATTAGCCATTAAATCAAACAATCCTGTTTTACGCATAAAAACCTTATATTGTTCAGCAGAAAGATTAGGCTTCCTAAATTCATATGTAAATTCTCCATCGCCGTCAATAGCATAAATTTCATTTGCTCTGACCGCTAAAAGCAACGGAATACATTTTAATATTTCGGGATATTTTCCAAGCAGGACTTCAAATTCAGCTTCAATATTCTTTGAGCCGATAAGGGAATTTAATATATTAAGTTCTACTTTTATTCCCTCAACATTTCTGTGTACCTTTTCAAAATCAATATAGTAGCCATAATCTGCTATACTATCACGAAAACCTGATAGCCAAGTCATAAAATCTCTATTTGCCATATTCGTAACTCCTTAAAAATTCGATATTAAAAGTTCTTTTATTTTTCCTCTTGATTCGCTGTTGCAATTTATCATACGGGTAGCTTCAACCCTTTTTATTTTATGTGCAGAGTAAATATTATCAAAAAAGTCATCTTGCGTATTATAGTTTTTTGGATCTGAATTACTCACAACAATTTTCGCGCCTTTTTTGTGCATACTCTCTACAAATTCAGCAAGTTCAATTTGTTCTTCATCATTGAATAGATTTTCTGTATAAGCAGTAAAACTTGCTGTTTCTGTCAAAGGTCTGTATGGTGGATCAAAATAAACAAAAGTATGCTCGTCTATAAATTCAGCAGACTTTCGATAATCTCCGCATACAATCCTTACATTTTGCAGTTTCTCCGATACTGCACGAAGGTTTTTTTCATCACAAATAACAGGATTTTTATATGCTCCCATTGGAACATTGAAAAGTCCTTTTTTGTTAACT
>JAZSLY010000022.1:0-2156 GCA_045535585.1 Eubacteriales bacterium | reverse complement strand
CAATTTTAACCGTTTTAGAAATCGCATTCTTCATATGTTTTCTCATCAAATTTACAATATACAATAATGCGATCGAGTTTCCTCGACCGCACTATTCAATTCTTTTTAACCTTTTTTACCCCAACTATTGACAAAGAGCCTAAAAAAATGATAACAAAATCATTTCCTTACAGCTTTATTTTTTTACAGTCTTACGGTAACCCTGCCGTCGTCGCCGTATTCAATTCTGTCACCCTCCGAGCTGATTTTATCGATATAATCAAAATACTCTTCCTTGCTCTTAAAGGTAGGCGTATATTCACTGATAACCTTAGTGGCTCTTTCACAGCCGTTCTGCAAAAGCAGAAGCAGCATTGCAAGCTGCATCTTAGCAGACTTGATGCAGGCTCTTTCGGGGTCGGCAACGGTGTAATTGTCTCCGTGCGAGGTTCCCGTTATACCGCCCGAATAAGGATGAACAACGGGCATTATTCCGCTAAGGTCACCCATATCCGTACTGCCCGTGCTGGTGTTGTCGCTTATCTGGAAATTCTCCTCGGGTATAGCGAGGTCAGCGGCATCCTTCGCAAGAAGCCTCATATTATCGTCGTTACGCAGGGGGGCATATCCCGCAGAGTCAATTATTTCTATATTTGCACCAATTGACAGAGCCGCTCCGCAAAGCGCTCTGTTTATCTTTTTGTTAGCCTCGGTCATTGCCTCAAAGCTTATTCCCCTGACGTAGCTCTCAATAGTTACAAGCTCGGGAATAGCGTTAACCGCCTCGCCTCCGTGAGTGATAATAGGATGAAATCTAATTTTGTCAGCTTCCTTGAAGGTTTCACGCAAAGCGTTTGCCGCCGTCAAGCCCTGAGTTGCGGCATAAAGAGCATTCTTTCCGTTCCAAGGAGCCCCGCCTGCGTGGGCAGACACGCCCTTGTAGTGAATGGTCTTTGCTATGCATCCGACTGCATCCTTTATAACGTGATAGTTTGAGGAAGAATGAACCATAAACGCAATATCAACGCCGTCAAAGTATCCACGGTAAAGGAATTCACTCTTACCGCCGTAATACTTGATTATGCCCTTCTTTTTAAGCTCGTTTCTGTAACCTATTTCTATAAGCTCCTCGGCAGGCACGGCACAAAGTCTTATTCTGCCGCTGAATTTATCAAGAATTCCGGGCTCCGTCAAAGCGGCGGCTATTCCAAGAAGAGTCGCTGCCTGAACGTTGTGCCCGCAGGCGTGCACGTAGCCTGTCTCTTTGTCAGACTCTTTGTGATTAGGGCAAATAAGCGAGTCGAGTTCGCCAAGCACCATAACCTCGGGTCCGGGACGACCTGTGTCTATGACCGTATAAAAGCCTGGGATATTACCTGCCTTCACGAGAGAATAACCAAGCTCTTCAAACTTATCTTCAAGATATTTTGAAGTCTTAAATTCTCTGTATCCCGTCTCTGGATTTTTCCATATATGCCTTTCGGCATCCAAAATTAACTGTCTGTGTTTTTCTACGGCTCTATCTAAATCTTTCATCGAAGCTCTCCTAAAGTTTTATCCGTTTATAACAAAAATTATGATAAAAGGCACGAAATAAATTCGTGCCTTTAATATTAATTGTTTTCAACTGCCGAAAATTCGTTATGACACGAAGGGCAAATTATCTTTGACGGGTCAATGGTGTTATCCAAATACACCTCGTCGTTGCAGGAAGGACAAACGACCTTAAAGAATTCGTATTCTTCTTCGTCATCACAATCGCAGTCGCAATCGCAATCGCAATCGTCGTCACAATCACAGTCACAATCACAGTCACAATCGCAATCACAGTCGCAATCGTCAAACTCCTCGTAAACAACCTCCTCCAAGGTGCCAAGGTCTTCGTCAATCTCCTCAATATATGCATTGAGAGTTTCGGTCTCCTGCGCAAGTGACGTAACGTCCTCTGCAATGTCATCAAGTAAATCGACTAAAAGCTCTATAACCTTTCCCTCTTTAGTTGTGACATCCAAATCCATACCGCTGATGACGCCTCTGATATAAGCAACCTTTTCAGTCAAAGACATAATAGCCTCTCCTTTCAAACCATTGAAAATTAAACTCTTTCCAAATACTCTCCTGTACGAGTATCGATCTTGATAACGTCGCCTTCGTTGATGAAAATCGGAACCTTAACT
>JAZSLY010000138.1:0-6151 GCA_045535585.1 Eubacteriales bacterium | reverse complement strand
GGATACGGGGTAAAGACCTGCGTGGAAAATACCACCTCTGGGGTTTCTGTATTTTTCAAGAGGCTTTGTATAAGTGTAAGCAACGTCTCTTGCAAGAGCGTCAACCTCTTCAAGGTCGTTACCGAACTTTTCCTTTTCGAGAATCATTTCTCTGATCTTTGCGTACTTGTCGCTATTCGCGTCGGTTGCAACAAGCTTTGTAATTGCTTCGATTTCCTTCTCGCCAACCGTAACGCCCTTCTTTTCAAGCTCCTTTGCAACGTTCAAAACAAGCTCGGAGGAATCCGCCTTGCCGAAGTTGTGCTTCAAAGCATCGCGAAGCTCTGTAAGAGTAATCTTCTTGTCTTCAAATACAAGCTTCTTAACTGCGAAGAGAGAGTCAGCCATATTGGCAATACCAAAGCCCTGAGGACCTGAGAAGTTATAAATTGCACCGCCCTGCTCGGGAGTCTTTCCTCTCTTGATACAATCGTCGATCATAGAAGCAAGGAAAGGAAGAGGAGCTCTTTCTGCGTGTGCTACGTCGATAGCGTTGTCGGCGTTAACCATAAGACCTATCATATAGTCCATATGTGCCTTGTAAGCATCGTAGAACTCGTCAAAGGTCTTCATATCTTCAATGCTCTTGGTCTTTACGCTGATTTGCTTACCGTTGTCAACACCGCTTGAGAAAACAAGCTCAAGAGGTCTGCACATATTGAAGAATGCGGCGTCGTGCCAACCCCAAGTCTTACCCGACTTCTGAGGCTCAACGCAACCGATGATATTGTAATCACGAGCGTCCTGAATAGTAAGTCCTCTGCTGACAAGGGAAGGAATAATTACTTCATCATTGTAGTAAGCGGGTAAGCCAACACCCGTTCTTGTAAGCTCTGCAGCCTTAATGAGAAATTCGTGAGGTGTTTTGTTCCATACTCTTACGGAGAAGGAAGGCTGAGGAAGAAGAACGTGCATAGTAGCGGCGATAGTCATAAAGGAAAGGTCGTTTGTAGCGTCCTCACCGTCAATCGTCTGTCCGCCTGCGATGAGGTTCTGGAACGTGCCGTAGCCTGCAAAGCCCTGAGCGGAAGCATCGTCTCTTACCTTACTGATATCGTTGAACTTTATCCACAAACAGTCGATAAGCTCCTGAGCAAAGGACTTATCAAAATCCGCTTTGTTCTTATCCATCTCATAGTAGGGATACATATACTGGTCAAAACGGCCGGGAGAAATTGAGTGACCGTTGGATTCGGTCTGCAACAAGAGTTGAACGAACCAGAAGGACTGGCACGCCTCATAAAAGCTCTTGGCAGGATTTGCAGGAACGCGTGAACAGTTAAGAGCAATCTGCAAAAGCTCCTTCTTGCGAGTTTCGTCCTTTTCTTTTTCTGCCATCTCAAGAGCAAGCTTTGCATATCTGTTTGCATATGTAATAGCGGCACGACAGCTCATAATAGTCGCTTCAAGGAAAGCAGACTTTGTTACGTAGTCGGCATCGCCAACGGATATTCTTCCAAGCTCTGCTTCCGCCTCGGCAATTATTCCGTTAAAGCCTTTTGAGAGCACGTAGTCGTAATGAACGCAAACGTGACCTACGCCGTTATAGAAATAGTTACCAACGGTAAAGATATTGTGCTCTATTGCAGCAATCGTCTCGGGAGCCATGTATGAGGTAGCAAGCTCGCTGGTGGTTTTTCCCTTCCAGTATTTAAAGACCTCGTGGAGAGTCTTCTTGCTGTCCTCCGAAATATAAAAGGGGTCAGCACTTCTCTTCTCAATAGTATCAAATTCCTTTTCAACCCAATCAAAAGAGAACTCGGGGAAAATCTGACAGCTCTTTGAAGCAACCGTTGAGCTACCAACGATAAGCTCGTTATCCCTGATGGTAACGGGAAGATTTTCACAAATATTCTTGAAAGCCTTAGCTCGTCTAATGACCATAGGCTCCCCTTCCGTAGTCTTATAAGACTCGGTAAGAAGGACAGCTCTGTCCACCTCTATCTGAGGGCGAGCATTAAAAAGTGCTTTTTTAAGCAGGTCAATTCGTCCTGTTTTTTCAGGAGTTTCAACAACGTATTTCATAGTTTTGCACCGCCTATATATAAATTTAAACTTTTCTACTTTCTATTATACACACATTTTGTTATTTGTCAATGTTTTTTGTGGTATTTTTTTGATATTTTTTGAATTTTCAACAAAATCAATGTGGTTTTGTGTGGTTTGTGTTGTTTTCAGCCTAAAATCTGTCTACAATTTTGCAAAGGACCGCTTGTGCCGATTCGTGAGAATTGGTAGAGCGGGATTTTAATTCCTTCGATTTGCTTCCGATAGCCCAGCTCTCCTTTGCAAAGGCGGTCATCGCAACGTCGTTGTCAGCGTCGCCCATAACCACGGTGTCAAAGGTCTGTATTCCCAAATGCAATTGCAAATTATTAAGGGCAACGCCCTTGTTGGCATAGGGTGAAACGAATTCAGCCATATAGCCGTCGGAATAATGCACTCTGTAATCCTTTGTATCCACAAGCTCAAAGGACCTTAAATTAGCGCTTATTTTATAGACGTCATCGTTTATTTCAAAATGCCTTGAAGCCTTTACGGGAGTTTTACCGTAGCTTTGAAGTCCCTTGACGTCACCAATAGTATACACCTTATCTAAAGAATAAAGCATTGCGCCCTTGAAAATATCCGCGTCGAAGAAATACGGCAAAATCCCCTTGGAGAACTGTTTTTTGAACAGAATTTTATTTTTATGTATAATGAGACTGCCGTCGTTGCAAATAAAATATATTTCATCGGCAAGTATGGGCAAAAGGGATACAAGCTCCGAATAGGTCCTGCCCGATGCTACGGCAAATTTCACGCCGAGGCGAATCAGCTTTTTAATATATTGAACAGTAGCTTCGGACACGGATTTTTCACCGTACGGAAGCAAAGTCCCGTCAAAATCGGAAACGACAAGCTTTATCATTATTCCTCCAAAAATACTAATTTCTATAATCAGTTATATTATACATTATTTATATAACAATGTCAATCAAAAAAACTCCTCTCCGTGCTATTTTTTGCACAGAGAGGAGTGGAAATTTAAGTCAAATCTTCAACTGTAATTACTCTTACTGCATCGGGGTCGTTTGCAAGCCTTGCCTTTTCTCTTTCCTCAACGAATTTTGTATAAACCTGAGGGAATAAAGCGTAGCTGAGAACGTCCTCCTCACATTTAATAATATCCTTAGCTTCCTCGCGGTATTTGTCAAGCTCGGGAGCAATAAGGTCTGCGGGACGAACGGTAATGACCTCGGCGTCGCCGATTGCCTTCTTCCTTACCTCTTCGTTAACAGGAGCAGGAAGTGCGCCGTACTCACCGCGCAAAAGTCCCTTGGACTCCTTGGTTATCATCTTGTATCTTTCGCCCTGAAGCACGTTAAGAACAGCCTGAGTTCCTACAATCTGGCTTGTGGGGGTTACAAGTGGAGGATAACCGAAATCCTTTCTTACTCTGGGTATCTCTTCAAGCACCTCATAATACTTGTCGGAGGCGTTTGCCTGCTTCAACTGTGAAATAAGATTAGAAAGCATACCTCCGGGTACCTGATAAAGTAAAGTGTTCGTATCTACGTTAAGTACCTTGGGGTCAAGGCTTCCCTTCTCCTTCAAAGAAGAAGCAACTGAACGGAAGTGAACTGCGGCATCGCTAAGAAGCTTCAGGTCAAGGCCGGTATCTCTTTCAGTGCCCTTGAGTGATGCTACAAGAGACTCTGTCGTGGGCTGAGATGTACCGTTGCTGAGCGGTGAAAGCGCACAGTCAACTATGTCAACGCCTGCCCATACAGCCATAAGGTTTGTCATATCTCCCGTACCGGAGGTATTGTGAGTATGTAAATGAATAGGAGCGGACACCTTTTCTTTAAGCTTCTTCACAAGGCTGTATGCATCCATAGGAAGCAGAAGGTTTGCCATATCCTTTATACAAATACTGTCAGCGCCCATTTCCTCAAGCTTCATAGCAAGAGTAACGAAGTATTCCTCGTTGTGAACGGGGCTCGTAGTATAGCTGAGAGCAGCCTCGCAATGACCGCCGTACTGCTTAATTGACTTAATAGCTCTTTCAAGGTTTCTGGTATCGTTGAGAGCGTCAAACACTCGAACAACGTCAATGCCGTTTTCAATGGACTTTTGGCAGAATGCATCAACAACGTCGTCGGCATAATGCTTGTATCCAAGAATGTTCTGGCCTCTGAAAAGCATCTGGAGCTTTGTGTTAGGCAATGCCTTTTTCAAAGCACGAAGTCTTTCCCAAGGGTCTTCCTTCAAAAAACGCATACAAGAGTCAAATGTTGCACCTCCCCAGCATTCAAGAGACCAGAAGCCAACCTTGTCGAGAGCCTCGCAGGCAGGAATCATATCCTCTGTCTTCATACGGGTAGCCGCCTGAGACTGATGTGCGTCACGAAGAATCGTATCAGTTATATATAATTTCTTTTCCATATCTAATAATACCTTTCATTAACCAAACAAAGCGATTAAAACACCTGCAGCAATAGCAGAGCCGATAACTCCAGCTACGTTCGGACCCATAGCGTGCATCAAAAGGAAATTGGATGGATTTTCCTTCTGTCCAACGGCCTGCGAAACACGTGCAGCCATAGGAACTGCCGAAACGCCTGCCGAGCCGATAAGAGGATTGATTTTCTTCTTCAAGAAAAGGTTCATAAACTTAGCAAGAAGCAGACCGCTTGCAGTACCGATACCAAATGCAACTACACCAAGAACGATAATGCCAATGGTACGCAGATTCAGGAAAGTCTCTGCCGTTGCAGTAGCTCCGACGGTTATTCCAAGGAATACTGTCACTATGTTCATAAGCTCGTTTTGTACCGTCTTGTTGAGTCGCTCAACAACTCCCGTTTCCTTGAAAATATTACCAAGCATAAGGCATCCTACGAGAGGAGCGGCAGAAGGAACTATCATTGCAACCGCAAGGGTTACAAGGAACGGGAATATTATCTTTTCCCTCTTTGATACGGGACGGAGCTCACTCATTACGATACAGCGCTCCGCCTTTGTGGTAAGAGCCTTCATAATCGGAGGCTGAATAACGGGCACGAGAGCCATATACGAATACGCCGCCACCGCAATCGGTCCCAAAAGATGCGGAGCAAGCCTTGACGTAACGAAGATAGCGGTAGGACCGTCAGCACCGCCGATTATACCGATAGAAGATGCCTCTTCGGGTAAAAAGCCCATAAGAGTAGCACCAACGTAGGTTGCAAATATGCCTGCCTGCGCAGCAGCGCCGAGAAGAAGGCTTTTGGGGTTTGCAATAAGAGGACCGAAGTCGGTCATTGCGCCAATACCAATAAAGATGAGGCACGGATAAATTCCAAGCTTTACGCCAAGGTAGAGATAGTCAAGAAGTCCTGCAGTTGAAGCAAATTCCTTCCAATTGACGTGTCCACCCTCGAAAAGCGCCTCGTGAAACATTTCTGCACCGGGCAGATTAGTAAGGAACATACCAAATGCAATAGGCAAAAGCAGCATTGGTTCAAATTTCTTTACAACCGCCAGATACACAAGAACAAAAGATATAGCTATCATTACAAGACAGAGAGGATTGTCCCCTACAAGAGCAAATCCAGACTGCTTGATGAAGCCCAAAATTGCATCACTCATGGAAAGACCTCCCGATTAAGCGATTGTGCAAAGAAGAGCACCTGTTTCAACAGCCTGCCCCTTGGTTACCGAAACACCTGTAACGGTACCGTTAGAGGGAGCAAGGATTTCGTTTTCCATCTTCATTGCTTCAAGCACAAAGAGCACATCTCCTGCCTTTACAGCCTGACCTGCATTAACGTTTACTGCAAGAATAGTACCGGGCATAGGAGCAGAAATGCTTGCGCCGGCGCCTGCAGTTGCAGGAGCAGCAGGAGCAGGTGCAGGTGCGGGTGCCTCAGCCTTGGGAGCGGCAGGGGCAACGGGAGCAGCTGCGGCAGCTGTGCCGTCCATTGCTTCAAGCTCAACTTCATAAGTCTCACCATTTACGATTACACGATACTTTTTCATAATAACACCTCATATAAAAAATTTTATTTTTGACAAAAAATTAGAACTAAAACGCAACAAATGTCATAAAAGTGTTGCAATAAATTGAAATATGTGATAAAATTTATGT
>JAZSLY010000061.1:0-6834 GCA_045535585.1 Eubacteriales bacterium | reverse complement strand
AACGAAGGAGGATTCTTTTTCTACTCATAGCTAAAGCTTTTTGGTGCCACCAGCACTGCTGGTGGTTGCTTTGACAAAACAAATGCAGTAAAGAAATATTTCTTTACTGCATTTTGTTATTTTGCTTCAAGTATCTTCTTCATCTCTTCGATTGGATTATCAGAGCAGGCTTTTTGCCTTATTTCGCCCTCGTATCTGCATATGGGTCTATATTCGCACCAGGAGCACGCACATTTTTCCGTACTGTCATCCTCTATGGGGTTTGCTTCAATTCTGCCTCCCGCTATATCGCTTACCGCTTCCTTGAAAACGTAATTGATATACCTTTCAATTACTCCAAATTCCTCAAGTGTTGCAAGAGAAGCTAAATTGGTTGAGGGGACGTACATATCCGTGTCCTTGTCCTTTTTGAGCGACAGGTTAAACTTGCTTTCGCCCTTCTCCATAGCGTTGATTATACTTTCGTCGTTGAGATACATTCCACTGCGCCTGAAGCCCTTATTGATGCTGTCTATAACTATACTCTCTTCCTCCTCAACCCGAGAAGCAGCCAGCTCACTCTTCATGGCAGGCATATACATTATTCCTGCCGCGGCACGCTTTTCCTTTGAAGGAGATTTTATAAAGGCATAGAGGTAAATCAGCATCTGGGTATTTATTCCGTTTAACACGTCGTCAAGGTTAAACGCTTTACCGCCGGTTTTCGTTTTATAGTCAACTACCCTTACGTACTCAACCCCGTCCTTTTTATAAACGTCTACTCGGTCTATAACCCCCCTGAAAAACAGCTTTTTTGAGTCGGAGAGCTGAATTTCATAGGGTTTTACAAGCTCGGAGGACGAAAGGTTTTCCTCAAAGCAAAGGGGTCTGAATTCGGAATTTGAAAACTCGTTTATAATGTTTTTGATTACAAGCGGAACGAAGGAGCAAATATTGCTTATAAGATATCTGTATTTAGGGCTCTTTTCGTTTATATTCGGTATATAGGAAAGTATATAATTATCCGCAGCTCTTTTCGTCAGCTCTGCTATTTCACTATCTGTGACGTTTACTATGTCCTCTCCTCTGCCCGAAATTTCCTTCAAAACGATTTCAAGCACCTCATGCACAAAGGTACCTATTTCCGCGTTCTTGAATTCTGCTTTTTTACGTGTTCGTGCGTTGAGCATATATTTGATGAAATAAGCAAAGTGGCACTTGGAATAAAGCTCAAGGCGCGACGGGGACATATAATAGCTATCCTCGTTATCCTTGTACCCTCCTTCAATTTTGAACGCACTGCCTGCGCTTTTGGCAAATTCATCAATCTTGTTGCAATGTGCAAATAGCTCGGGGTACTCGGGCAGAAGCATATCAGTAAGCTCTCCCTTTGAATTCAGCAAGCATTCTTCCAATTCCCTTTCAGTAACGGGTGTACAAAAGGAAGAGTCAAAGCTCTCAAGCGTAAATCCCTCACAATTTGCAAAGTAGGATGAAAAATAGGACGGCAAAAGCTTTGCCTTGGAAGACTCCTTGCTTGAGGTGTGATAGATAAAACAGAGTGAGTCCGACGGGCGAAGCAAAGCGAGTAAAAAGTGAAAGGTCTGCTCTGAAAAGCTGTCCTCCGACTCCTCGTCCGTTGGGATATCGTTGTCTCTCAGCCAAGCTCTTTCACTCTCTGTGAAAATTGATTTTTTGCTTTCCACACACGGAAAAACGCCTTCGTTGAAGCCAATAAAAAACATATGCTTTATATCGCGGTTTCTTACGAAGCCCACGTCGCCAACCTCAACCTCGTCAAGAGACGAAGGGATTGTTCCAAAGGACATATCCGACAAAACAAGGCGCATATACTTGATATATCGCTCCTTACCTACACTAACGTCCCCCGCTCCGTCCACAAGGGTGTCAAGGGCATCAAGTAAATAGTTCCACGCGCTAATTTCCTCGCCGTTTTCGCTTGGGTTGTTGCTGAAATTAAAATTGCTTTCTTCGACCTTGCGATACAGCTCCAGTTCATCGAAAAACTTGACAAGCCCCTCTGACTTTTCCTTGACGGTGCTTCGGGTAGCAAAACAATCCGCAAGTCTTTTCAGTGATGGAAAGACCTTTTCTCTCGCCCTGTTTACAAGCATCAGCTCATTTTTATCGGCAGTTGTAATTTTTCCTGCATAGCCCCTTGGATTAAGCGTCCATTCATCCTCGGAAAGCCAATCCTTTTTGGTAATATTCCACGTGGAAATATAGTTGATCAGGGCAAATCGCTCCTCGTCCTCAAGTGAAACGTAAGGGCTTCTTAAATATTCAGTTTTATACCTTTCGTAAAAGCCCGAATTGATGCTCTCAAGGGCTGACAGAACGAAGTGAACTACGGGCATCTGAACCACACTTTTCTTTCCGCAGTTCAGGTGAGCGATACCGTATTGGTCAAGAACGTTATCAAGCATTGTTCCGTAGGTAGCAATGTTTGCTGAACAGATAGCAATATTTCTCAAAGGAACGCCGTTTTTTGCAAGCTTCACAATTTCTCTCGCAACGAAAACACATTCATCGTATTCCGAGTCAACAGCTACGAGGTGCAAGCCGTCGAAATTGCCGATTTCTATTTTATTACCGTTCATAACACTATCGGCAACCGCAAGTAATACTTTATTTTTTGTTCGGTGATTTTCCGTCAATTCGGTTTTTGTATATTCAACGCCGTTCTTTTCCGCAAGGGAGCGAATCTTATTATACGCTTCCGCCGTTTTTTTGAACACCCCTTCCCTGTCAGGAAGAACGAGAGAAAAGGTTATAAGGGTGTTTTTCGCCCCCTTTATAATCTGTTCTATTATCTTATACTCAGGCATTGTATAATCGTAAAAGCCGTCAATAAATACGCTTGAATTCTCAAAGAAATCAAAGTCTGCAAGGGTGTCAGACAAGCGGACAAGGTCGTCGGTGGTATCGGTTGAGTTTTCCTTTATTGAGTTTTCGTAATATGAAAAGGTAAGTGCAAAGTCGTCAAGCTTCCTGCTAAGACTCTCTCCTCCCTTGTCTTCGCTAATAAGCTTTTGTCTCGCGCTGACAATATTGGAGGCGTGTATACCACGGTTTCTCAAGGAATCCATTTCTTCACGCAAAAGCTGCAGAAACCTGATATCATCGGCAGATTTGGAAAAGGACGGAACTGTTTTCTTTAGCCTCTCAAGTATGACCGCACAGATAAGGTCCTTTCCCGAATTATCAATAAACTTCGTTGTTATTCCTCCGGCACTACGGAATACGATATTTGCAAGACGAGAAAAGTTAATTACGTCAACCCTCTTGTTTACGGTGTTTCCGTATCTCTGCAGTAATAGTGATTCTGTTTTTATAGTTTCCTGCTCGGGAACGATAACGTATATTCTGCCCGTATCGTTTGTAAGTGCTTCGCCAATTTTTGAAATAACAAGCTCACTCTTACCACAGCCCGACGCGCCCAAAATCAGAGATAGCAAAAAAATCACCCCTTACTTAGAATATCTCTTGAATAAATGCGTTATATATGATATAATAATGAAAGAAAAATTTATTAAGGAAATTATTATGAATCAATTATTTGATTATTTAAAGAACGTACAAGAGCGTTGTGCCTCATATTTTGATACCCTTGACACAACCGCAATCAATCCGCCCGAATTGAAGAGAGGCGCTACCGACTACTTTTTAAGAGGCGGTAAGAGATTACGCCCTGCAATGATGGCGTTATGCGCAGGTGCGGTTGGCGGCGAAATAATGGAAAAAGAAGTCCTGCCTGCAATGGTAAGCGTAGAGCTTTTCCATACCTTCACCCTCATACACGACGATATTATAGACAACGACGATATCAGGCGTGGCGGAAAAAGTATACATATTTTGGTAAGAGATATGTTTTCGGGTCATCCACGGGCTGAAGAATACGGCAAGGATATTGCAATTCTTGCAGGAGACAGTTTGCACGCTCTGTCGATAACCACTCTTTTAAACTGTCAGTACAGTAGCTATATTTCTCCAAGCGTCGTACTGGAGGTTGTGCGTGAGCTTGACGGTGTTTGCCTCAACGACCTGTTATGCGGTGAAAGCGTAGATACAAGGCTCGGTCTTTTTGACAAAAATAACCTTGAATTTACCGACGATATACTCAAGGTTATCGACCAGAAAACAGGCGCTCTTTTCGCTTATAGCGCAAGAGCGGGTGCAATGCTTGGTCTCAACACTACAAACCGCGACGACGAGAGAGTAGTATCTCTCGGTGAGTTTGCACGACTTTGCGGTCTCGCATTCCAGTTAAAAGACGATATTCTCGGTATTATGTCAGACGAAAAAACCTTGGGCAAGCCCATCGGCTCGGATATAAGAGAAGGCAAAAAAACCATTATTCTCTGTGAAGCATATAAGAATGCTACAAGCGCCGAAAAGGAACTGCTTCATAATGTTGTAGGTGTTGCAAATTCTTCGCCCGAAAAAATAGAGGTAGCGAAAAACATACTCATTGAGCGTGGCGGAGTCAAAAAGGCAGAAAGATTAGCCGAAGAATACATATGTGAGGCTTTAAAAAAGCTTGAAGCCATTGAAAAATCCAAATATACTGATTTACTTTCACTCGTAGCTGAATATATGTCAGCAAGAAAGCTTTGAGGCAAATATGAAAAAAACATTATGTCTGCTATTTACAATAATTATATCATTTTTTGTTATTACTGTCAACGCCGAAAGCATATTTGAAAACGGAAATAACATTTATTCAGAAAACGCCTATATGGTAAATCTGGATACGGGGAAGGTGGTATACGCCCTGGACGAAAACGAAATCGTCTACCCTGCCTCTCTTACCAAGGTAATGACCTGCATTCTTGCCATAGAGCACGCGGAAAGCCTTGATGAAATCGTGGTAATTCCCAGTGGCCTTTTTGATGACATCTACGCAGATAACGGTGCTAATATTGCGCTGAAGGTTGGCGAAGAAATAACCGTTGGCGACCTCATACGAGCAACAATGATTCGTTCTGCCTGCGACTCTGCCAGCACACTTGCCTGGTACGTTTCGGGAAGCATCGAGGCCTTTGCGGAGCTTATGAACGAAAAGGCGATAGAGCTTGGCACCGAGCATACGCATTTCGTGAATGCGCACGGACTCCATTCCCCCAATCATTACACGACTGCAAAAGATATGTTTTTAATTGCAGAATATGCCTTGAAAAATGAAACGTTTTGTGATATTATAAATGAGTACACTTGTACCATTCCCGAAACGAACAAGTCAGCGTCACGAACCCTGATGACTACTATGGAAATAGAAAACCCTGACTATGAAGGCTATTACCAATACGTCACGGGTGTTAAATCGGGCTTTACCGACGAAGCAGGAAGATGCCTTATCACCAAGGCTACAAAAAACAACGAAACCTACTTGCTTGTCACTCTTGGCGCCAACAAGGACAGATTTTATTTCACAAATATGGCTTACACCGACGCCGTCTCTCTTTTTGAATATTGCTTTGCACAATACTCTATAAACACGATTATCAGCAAAGACGACGTTATGGGAGACGCAGAGGTCACGGGAGGCGTTCTTGACAAGGTTTCCTACTCTGCCACCGACACCCTTGAGTGCCTCGTTGCACTTGACGACGAAGTTAAAATCGACGTGGACATTTCAAGTGTAAATGCTCCCATTGCCGTAGGTCAGGTGCTTGGAACCGCAACCGTCACCGTAGGCGACGAAGAGTACGTACAAAACGTGGTTGCAACAACGGCAGTTGACGAAATCCCCAAAAAAACATTTATTGACAAGATGAACGGCGGTAACAAAATCGCTACCCTTCTCGATTGCATTTCCATATTGCTGGTTATTGCTTCTGTTACTATTTTAGTTTTCTTTATTGTGAATTTAAAAAAGCATAAAAATAAGCGTTGAATTTATTCAACGCACATCTCTTCCCTTAGCTCATCTGGATAGAGTGTCAGATTCCGATTCTGAAGGTGACAGGTTCGAGTCCTGTAGGGAAGGCCAAAAAGCAAGTCAAAAGACTTGCTTTTTCTTTTTACGGTCGGCGAAAACCTTTGTGCGATACGACAGACATCGTGAGGCCTCGTCCCATAGGCTATATACTACATACAGATAAAGCAAAATCAGAAATAGTAAAAATTTTCATTGAAATGTTAGAAAAGTTATGCTGAGAAAAACTATCCTTTCACCTTACGGTATTGTAAAGGCGCTATACCAAATTTCTTTTTAAAAAGATAAATAAAATAGCTCGTATCATTAAACCCTACGTTCAAAGCAATGGTTGTGATAGAGAGATTGGTGCTCAAAAGCAGTTTTCTTGCGTCCTCAAGTTTCAAATTATTGCAATATGCACGAAGCGTCATACCACTCTCTCTTTTAAAGAGATGGCTGATATGAGACCTGCTTCTGTTAAAATGTATAGCGAGATCCAAAAGAGTAACGTTATTATGATACTCATTCAAAAATTGGATAATGAAATTTAATTCACTTCTGATTTCACGTAAATAGGTATACAGCATCTGCTCAAGCATAATACAAAGAGGAGGAATAACTGCGTCACATAATTCAAAAGGAATATCGGGTTTCAACGTGCTTTCCCACAAAGCGCAATCAACAATGTTTTCACTTTGTGGGTTGTCAGTTCTGTATCCGCTGACCGATACAAAGCCTACCGCCTCACCGTCCTTTAAAATCGGGTATATGTATTCGCAAACAGAAGCATAGCAATTATGGCAAAAGGCCTTCCCTTCTCTACAAATTTCTAAAATACATTTTTGATTTTGAAGGCATATATTGTGGTCAATGTTTTTTATCATTACACAATATGCATTAGTGTGGCAAATATA
>JAZSLY010000067.1:0-4106 GCA_045535585.1 Eubacteriales bacterium | reverse complement strand
GCCTCCGACTTGTTTTTAGAAATAGATGCACTTGCGTCAAGAGTGGCGATAAGGTCACTGTCTCCAATTAAGAACGCCGCAGCTCCATCGCCCAATTCAGCTTCAAACTTTCCATCTGCGGCACCGAGTCTGCAATCGCTCATAGCGCTGAGTGCAAAACCGCCGTCTCCGACTAAATCAAAGGCGGAGAGCATAGAGGAAGAGCCTGCTCTGAGTGAGCCTGAAAAGTCGGACGTTCTGATGTTCTCGCCCTTGCCAAGCACCGCCGCAATTTCTGAAGCACACATCTTTTCACGGTAAGGCGCAGTAGTTGACGCAAAGAAAATTCCCTTAAGCCCGTCACCGTTATAATCGGCACATGCGTCCATTGAGGCGGCAACAGCCATAGTAAAGCTGTCCTCGTCACAATAAGCAACTGCCTTTTCTCCTTTTCCTCCCGATTTTCCGAACACGGTAGAAGCAGTTTCTTTTTTGAGTCTGTAATACGGAATATACGCTCCGTATGATACAATTCCTATCATTGATTTACCTCCAAGTTAAAATATTAAGATATTAATTTTTACAATGTTGGTTTTTTCCCTTGACTAAATTATACTTTATGATTTAAAATATAGTCAATAAATGCAACTTGTTATATTTTATGCATTTTTGAGGTATGTTTTTTTAGTATGGCGTCTAAATAAGCAAATTTAATAAGCTTCGCCGTATAATAGAGTTTTCAGTTAAACCTGAATATATATCAAGTCGGAGGCGGAAATGGAGAACAGAGTCGAGCTAATCTGGGCAAGGCAGGGACAAATGGAAGAAGGGCAGTTTATGCAGGAGCATTGCCACGCCTGCTTTCAGATGTATTACGTTTTAAGAGGAAGCGCCACGTTTATGATTGGTGGCAAAGCTTTGAGAGTACATGAGGGAGATGCTTTCGTCATACCCGAAATGACGGCACACAGAATGTTGTCTCTTGAAGAAGATGGCTTTTCTTTCTTTGAAACAAAGCTATATATAAAGGACTGCTTTTTAAAGGAGCATTTGAGGGAACCCCCCTCCCCCGTAAACGACAAGGTCACAATAAAAAAGATGCTTGCCTACGTGGTGGAAAACTGGACCTGTGACGACGAGCAAAACAAAAAGGATATGGAGTATATCCTTTCAACTATTATTTTAAACTTCTTTATCGGTGAGCTTCACTACAAAAACAAAAATTCCACCCACATTCTGACGGATGGTTACAGCAACGCGACCCGAGCTGTTTTGGTCTATATAGAAAACCACTTTGCATACAAATTCAAGCTTGAAGCTTTGGGGAATAAGCTTAATTACAACAAGAACTATCTTTGCCATATTTTCAAAAAAGACACGGGGGTCTCGATAGTTGATTATCTTAATTTCATAAGGATAAGGCAGGCGATTATATTCTTTTCCTTTTACTCACAAGACGTATATACCACCTCTGAGAGCGTTGGCTTTTCTAACCTCAGTCATTTCAGCAGGACCTTCAAGGCGCTTGTCGGTATAGCTCCAAGGGATTTCAGGCGCGCGTTTTCAAAGATTGAGGAGAAGGATATTGCCAAATACTTTGCTGACGAAATTATTCTGAATTATCGGCCTTACACAATGGACGAAGCTCAAAAAAGCCTTATAAGCATTGGAAAAAGAGCTTTAGCTCTGCTTGATGACACGAAAAAGGTGCAGTGAAATTCACTGCACCTTCTAATTTATTTTAAGTAGTTCAAGACAGATGAAACCATAATGCCGATTCCAGTCTTCATTGCGTTTTCGTCGGGTGAAAAGTGTTCGTTATGAAGAGGATAAAAGTCCTCACCTTCCTTTTGACAGCCAAGCCAATAAAAGCCTGCCGGCACGCACTCGCTGTAAAAGGAGAAGTCCTCCCCTGCCATAGTAGTTTTTTCGGGAATAATGAATTTGTCCTTGCCAACGATTTCCACGCCCGAATCCTGAATAATTGCATATCCCTCGGGAGAATTCATAGTCGGCGGAAAGCCTGTGGCAAATTTGAATTCATATCCGCCCCCCATACCTTCGGCAATTCCCTTGATAATGTTCTCCATAAGATGAGGAATACTTTCTCTTACCTGAGGGTTGAGAGTACGGCAGGTACCCTCCATATCAAAGCGGTCTGCAATAACGTTATAACGCGCGCCTCCTACCACCTTACCAATGGAAATAACCGCACTGTCTGAGGGGGAAATGCTACGGGAAACAACCGTTTGAAGCGCCGAAATAACCTGCGCGCCGATAGTGATGGCGTCAACGCCGTTTTCAGGCTCTGAGCCGTGACTGCTTTTACCAAAGACAGAAATATAGAAGCGGTCTGAGGATGAGGTCATAGAGCCTCTCTTTGCCGCAATCTCACCCGTCTTGTAGTGAGGCATTACGTGTTGAGCAAGAATGGCGTCTACCTTTGGATTTTCAAGTATTCCGTCGGCAATCATTTTTTTAGCTCCGCTGTCGGCGGCGTTTTCTTCGGACGGCTGGAAGATAAGCTTGACCTTGCCCGAAAACTCATCACGCAAGTGAAGGAGCACCTCAGCCACGCCGAGAAGAATGGCGGTGTGCATATCGTGTCCGCAGGCATGAAATACGCCTTCATCCTCCGATGAAAAAGGAAGCCCCGTTTTTTCGGTAAGCGGCAATGCATCAAAGTCTGCCCGCAAGCCAAGACATTTGTCTCCGCCTTTTCCTTCGATAATAGCGCAAACACCGTATCCACCTATATTCTCGGTGGGAGTAAGCCCCATTTCAGTAAGAGCACGGGAAATATAGGCAGAGGTGTTTTTCTCCTGACCTGACAGCTCGGGGTGTGCGTGAAGCCACCTTCTGTGGCAGAGCACCTTTTCCCAAACCGAATCTATTAATTTTTCAACCTTTTCCATATGATACCTCAAAAACAAAATAAACTCTTTAATAAATTATGTAACATAAAAATATAAAAGTCAACCGAATTTATTTGCAAATATTAAGCATTTAAAACGTCGGCAATTTGCTTCAAGGACTGAATTTCGTAGGTTACGGAAATGCCCTTGTCGTTCCCCTTGCGTTTTGGATTAAACCAACAGGTATCCACCCCTGCCGTCTCCCCGCCCTTCATATCGCTGGTCAATGAGTCACCGATGAGTAAGACCTCTCTTTTGTCGGTAATTCCTACCTCCTTGAACACGACGTCGAAAAAGCTCTGCGACGGCTTCTCGAAGCCAACGTCCTCGGAAATGAGAACGTAATCAAACACCTCAAAAAGCCCCGATAGCGTCAGCTTTTTCGTCTGCGCCGCCTTCGTTCCGTTGGTCACGGCAACAAGAACGTAATTGCCCTTTTCCGCCTCAAGCATTTCACGGGCGTAGTCTACAAAAACGATATGCTCGCCAAGCTCTAACTGATAGTCACGGTTGAAGCTCTCTACAACCGAGGTATCAAGACCGTAGAGTCCAAAGAACTCAACGAAGCGTCCAACTAACACTTCAGGCTTAGTCAGCTCTCCTCTTTCAAGCTTCTGCCAGTATTTCACGTTAATTTCAGAATAAACGGAAATCATCTCATCCGTGCATACGCCGAGAGAATACTTTTTAAAAAGGCTTTTTATAGCATAGTTCTCTGCCGCCAGAAAGTCAAGCACAGTACCGTCGATATCCCATAGCAAATATTTATAGCGAGACATTTTTTTCGTCCTTTCAATTATAAATAATACATTGAGATTATACTATAAAAAGGGTGAAAAAACAATATGTTTCTTAAATTTATCTTTTCAGATTGTTAAGATGACCGCTAAAGTTGCGTTATATGGATTTAAAGTGTAACAGCTTTAACTAAAAATTATCGCAAAAAAATTTATAGAAGTTTATTAGTTTATAAAATCTGTCATTGCTTAAAGAGCATCGGCATTTCTGTCAAAAACGCCGATGCTTTTTGTGTTGGTTATTAAATTAATAATTACTAAATCCCATATCTTCTGCTGTTATTCCTAAATCACTAAAATATGCGTCTAAAAAGCTGCAAATACTAAATGTTAAAAGAGAAGCCATCGAACGACAATCTACAATATTTGTACTTCCAAAGCTATGATACTCACAGGGCAATAATGTGTAAAGATA
>JAZSLY010000196.1:0-9852 GCA_045535585.1 Eubacteriales bacterium | reverse complement strand
CAACTTTCTGTTCACAACAGAAGATATAATAACTTTCCTATGCGTCCTCTTAATTGGAAATCTCCTGTCGATTATATCAATGCCTTTTTATCTAATGGTGAAGTTTTCTAAATTTGTAACACATCATTGACAAACCTACATGTAAACAAATTATAAAGCCTCGTTAAAAATTAACTGCCAAGGATTTTGTCCTCGGCAGTTAATCAGGTGTTATATTTTGTATGCTTTTTCGGTGGGTACGGAAATGATTATTCCGTTTGCGGCGGAGGTGATTCCGAATTCACGGTTTACGTCCTCCATAATCTGTGCGCTTGTTTTGAGAGGAGCAAGGATGCAAAGAATTTCACGCTCGTCGTCAACCGTGTTCTGTGTTATTTCCGCAAAGCGCTCAATGTTTGCAAGTCTTCCTTTTACAATAGTACCTCCGGTTGCGCCCGCCTTTCTTGCGACCTGCATTACGTCGTCGGAAAAGCCCTCGTTGACCGAAATGAGAATTAAATTATTGTGATGCTCGTTTTTCATAGAACTATTTCCTTTATCTGAATTTTTATCAACGTTAAAGCCTAATATTTCCGTCAAAATTCTGTTGGCGGCTGAAACCTTCATTATTATCATAAGACCGCCGTATTTCGTGTGGCTCTCGAAGGTTGAACCGAAGTTCGCCATCATATCCTTGATAGCCTTCTCGTTGCCAAGGCTGATTACGATGTCCTTGTCCTTGCTGCCAAGACCGAATATATCCATCATTTCCGTAGGTGCAGTTCCAAGTCCGACCAGTTGGAAATTGACTTTAATATTTATTCCCGACAGGTCTTTGATGAGCTTGTTTCCTTTGTCGCGTTCTACTATCGACAGAAGCACCATAGGTCGTTTAGTCATTTACTTTACCCCCCTCATCAAAGAATAATATATCGTCCTTTATCATACTGATTTCGGTATGAAGCTTCTTGAGAAGGATGCTTCTCTTTCTTCTTTCATAGAGTCCCAAAATCTGAATGGTGATAAGAGGAGTCATAGCAATCATCGCTACTATGCCGAATGCATCCGTCATAACGTTTCCGCCTATCGCCTCACAAGCGCCTACTGCAAAGGGGAGCATAAAGGTAGAGGTCATAGGACCGCTTGCAACTCCGCCCGAGTCAAAGGCGATACCGGTGTATATAGTCGGCACGAAAAAGCTTATGATAAGAGATATTGCATATCCGAATATCAAAAAGGGAAGTATGGGGATTCCCGTCAGAACTCTCAACATTGAAATTCCTACCGAAACCGACACGCCTATTGAAAGGGCAAGCCCCACGGATTTTTGAGAAATAGCACCGTTGGTTATTTCGCTGACCTGTCTTTTCAGGGAGTGAACGGCAGGCTCGGCAGAAACTACGAAATAACCCATAAGCATTCCTATGGGAATCAGAAGCGTGCTGTACTCACTTGAAGAAATTTTAGCACCGATCAACCGTCCTGCAGGCATAAAGCCCACGTTTGCTCCCGTCAGGAAGAGCACCAGTCCGATGTAGGTATAAAGAAAGCCTACCGACATCTTTACAACGTTATGTATATGAAATCTTTTAGTAGCAAGCTGGAAGATTACGAAAAGCACCACGATGGGCACGAATGCAACGAGTATCTCCTGCGCATAGACGGGGAGAGCGTGCAAAAATTCCCTGAAGGCTTCAACCGTGGTTGAAACGTCGGTAATCTCATAGGTCGATGTAGTAGCCTTGGGTTTATATAAAAGGCTGAGCAAAAGCACCGAAAGGATAGGACCTATACTGCACAAAGCAACGAGACCGAAGCTGTGCTCACCCGTATGCTTACCCTTTTTGCTTGCGGCAAGACCTGCACCCAAAGCCATAATGAAGGGAACCGTGATAGGACCCGTTGTAACTCCGCCCGAATCAAAGGCGGTGGGCACGAATTCCTTCGGCGCAAAGAAGGTTACACAAACGATAAAAGCGTAGAAAACGATAAGGAGTGTTCTCAGGGAAATCTCTTTTCTGTTTCTTATAAGAGAGATACTCAGGAAGATGCCGACACCCACGCCGACACACAGAATAAGCGTTAAATTGGGAATGGTGGGAACCTGCTCCGCCAGCACCTGCAGGTCGGGCTCGGATACGGTGATGATAAAGCCAAGTATAAAGCACACAATAAGAGGAAAAATCATTTTTTGGCTTTTGTTGAGAGACTTACCTATACCGTCGCCAAGAGGCTCCATGGAAATTCCCGAGCCCACTGTAAAGAAACTCATTCCGATAATCAGCAAAAACGTACCGAAGAAAAACATAACCAGTACCCCTGCGTCGAGAGGGACGAGGGTAACCGAAAGTATTAAAACAATCAACGCTATCGGAATTACCGAGCTGACCGCTTCTTTAATTGATGAAAAAAGATGTGCCATCCGTATTACTCCAAAAAAAATATTGCGTTTATGACAAGAAATTAACTACCATAATATTATAACACCTTTAAAGGCTGAATTCAATATATTTTAGAATTAAATTGTTGCTATTTTTTAAAAAAATCTGCACAAAAAAGCAAGGGCTGTAAAACTCATTAGAGTTTTTACAGCCCGTGGCTCTTAATAATAAATTGAAAACTGCATATTTCCGTTTTCGGGGTCGAACAATGAAACGCTTCTGCCCTCAGGGTCGGTTCCACTGTAATAGTAGTCGTCCTTCTGCTCAATAGTATAGCCGAAATCCGTCAGGGATTGTGCGTAAGCGTGGAATGCTTCAGAGTTTCTGGAATGGATGAAAATTGTGAAGCAGTTTATGTTGTCCTGATTCTGTCCGTCCCAGTCCTCAAAGGGAAGGTCGGGAACGTACACCTCACCGAAAACCTTTGTCCAGCCCTCGTGAGGGTCCTCAACGGGCTCTTCTACGGTCTCGTCAACAGCCCCTACGGGTGTCATATCCGTATTTGCCCCTGCCCCCAATTCTGTGTTTGCGTCATTAGCCTTGTCGTCGCAGGCGGTAAAGCAAAGCACCGCTAACAACAGTACGAATAAAAGAATCTTTTTCATAGTTACCTCTCCTGGTAGTTGTTTTTTACTGCTACATTATAGCAAGTTCTCGCATTTTTGTCAATAATCAGGGAAAGATAATTTTGGGTTTAGTCCAAAATTCTGCCGTGATTGCTCAGCCAAAAAAACATATTGACACAAGCATTGAAATGTGATATAATCACAAAAAAGAAATAATAAGATAAGGAACCAGCTGACTGCAGAGACCGTTGGTTTCTTTTTGCTTTTTAGGGAAAAATTTATGGTTAGAAAAAAGAAATTTACGTTTTCGACTACGCAGATCATATTGATTAGCTTTCTTGTGACCATTCTCATAGGAAGCGGGCTTTTGGCATTGCCGATTAGTTCTGCAAGCGGTAAAGCCGTGCCGTATCTTGACGCGCTTTTTATGGCAACAACTTCCACCTGCGTGACAGGACTCGTCACGCTTCCCACGGTGTCCACTTGGAGCTTGTTCGGGCAGATTGTTATATTGCTCTTAATACAGATCGGCGGTCTTGGTATCGTCACCATTATGTCCGGACTGATGCTTCTTCTCAATAGAAAAATGGGTATTGGCGACCATTTGCTTATTCAAGACGCGTTTAATCTTAATACGATGTCAGGGCTTGCAAAGTTTGTCAAGAACGTACTGTTCGGCACGCTGATTGTCGAAGGAATAGGTGCTCTTATTTATATGCTGGTGTTCATACCGGAGTTTGGTGCTGCGGGCATCTGGATATCGGTATTTAATTCGGTTTCCGCCTTTTGTAATGCAGGCATTGACATAATAGCGGAAAATAGCCTTTGTAATTACGCCACTAACCCGTTGATAAATATTGTCACCTCTGCTCTCATTATTCTCGGTGGTCTCGGCTATATTGTATGGTGGGACGTGCTTCGTGTTGTTAAGAGCCGTTCACCCAAGAATCGCAGGATATTCAGACACCTGACCTTGCACTCAAAGATTGCGATCTCCGTTACTGCAGGGCTCGTTTTTGTCGGTGCGATTCTCATCTTTATTTTTGAATATACGAATCCGTTGACTATTGGAGATATGTCCCTTTTTGATAAAATTCAGATTTCATTCTTCCAGTCGGTTACAACGAGAACGGCGGGCTTTGCTTCTGTTCCGCAAGAGAGTCTGACAAATGCCTCTGCCACCGTATCTATTATCTTGATGCTGATAGGCGGTTCACCTGTGGGAACGGCAGGCGGTATGAAAACTGTAACCATTGCCGTGCTTGTATGTTCGGCATTTGCTACTATCAGAAATAAGAACAGCGGAACCTTGTTCGGTCGCAGTGTTTCCGAAAGATCGGTAAAAAAGGCTGTTGCAGTAATGGTGGCTTTTCTTACGATATGCACCGCGTCAACCCTACTTTTGATGGCGACGAGTAATGCCTCAGCCATTGATGCGGTTTATGAAACTGTCAGCGCGACCGCAACCGTCGGTCTTTCAAGAAACTTAACGGCAACACTTAACACATTTGGAAAGTTCGTTATCATTGTAACAATGTACTTCGGCAGAGTCGGCCCCATATCACTTGCAGTGGCGCTTGGAAGTAAAAATGAAAGTCAGAATGTCATTTCCGAACCAACGGAAGAAATCAGTATTGGATAAAGGAGCTCAAAAATGAAATCAAAGAAAACATACGCAGTTTTTGGACTTGGAAGATATGGCACAGCAGTGGCAAGAGAGCTTGTAGAGAATGGTATGGAGGTTATCGCTGTTGATATTGAGGAAAGAATTGTCAACGATGCAGCGGCATATCTGCCGGTTTGCAAGTGCGCCGACGTGACAGACACGGAGGTAATCTCCCGTCTTGGCATAGGCGCTATTGATACCGTCATCGTTTGTATGGCGAGCAATCTCGAAGCAAGCGTAATGGCGGTCACACTTTGCAAGGAGGCAGGCGTTAAGACCGTTATCGCAAAATGCGCTAACGAGATGCACCAAAAGATTTTGCTTCGTGTGGGAGCAGATCAAGTACTGTTTCCTGAGGAAGAATCGGGGATACGCCTTGCCAAAAATCTACTCAGCTCGGGCTTTATTGATATGATATCTCTATCTAAGGATGTGTCTATGATAGAAATCGACGTAAAGGATGAATGGTGCGGCAAAAATTTAATCGAATTAAATCTCCGCAAAAAATACGGTTTTAATATTGTTGCAATAAAAAAAGGCGAAAACGTCAATGTCAACGTTAACCCCGAGCAGGCACTTGATAAGGAAACTACTCTGATCGTGATCGCTAATACTGCAAAATTGGGGAAATTGAAATAAGCCGTCAAATTCCAACTTGTAGAGAAATACAGAAACACAAAGCGATAAAAAGACTCCCTTAACACAAGGGAGCCTTTTTGTTCATCTGTGACTTGTCGTTTTTTCTGCATTTAGCGCTCAGGCTTCACAAGACATCCAAGCTTCATCCATTGGATTGCTTCTTTTCCTTGCTCAACGTAATTTCCGTATTCAAACCACGCATTGCCGTTTTCGGTAGACAGCGCCTGCGGACAATTTGAAAATGCCATATACAAGTCTTTGCATATGCTGACGGTCTCGTGCTCTACGATTCCGTATTTCGTAAACCAATCGAAAATTACCCTGCCGTCGTATATCATCTTGATCGAATTGCGGAAATGATGCATAACAGGCCAATTCTCTATGCTCTTATCGCTCTTGTAATTGTAAACTATCAAGGGCTTACCGTAATATTCCATAATATCGGGACGGGACTGTATCCCGTCGGCAAAAATTTCGGTATTCCAAGTTTTGCCTCCGTCCTTTGAAACGGTATAAGCCGCGTGTCCTACGTCGTTATCGTCGGGCGGAAAGCGGTACATTCCAAATATTCCGTCATCGTTTATGAAATAACGGAACTCATAGGTCATAGGCTCGGGGCATATAGCAAAGGGTACGAGGACGTTCCCCTCAATTTTACAGAGTATCGGATAGCCCGTGGCATCGTAGGAAACAGCCGTATAAAGCTCGTCCTTATACCGTGTTACCTTATTTACGATGGGGTGGCTGATTCCTTCCACCGTCAAGCCTTTCTTTGCAAGATAATCGCGGTAGCTATCGCCGTTCAAGCGAACGTCGCCCTCATCGGTACGCAAAAGCATCTCCACTCGCTCTGAAACCTTGTCATTGTAGAAATCATAGTCGCGGTAAAAGGTGGCAAGCTCGCCCTTCGTGGTGGTGAAAATGATTCTGTTCACCCCGTCGCCCACGATATAATTGGCGTTGCATAAAAACCCGCGTGACTCTCCAACTCCCTCGTCAATCACCTTATGGCGAACGTTATGAGGCTGGGAAGGGGAGAATACCGACAGGCATATCTTTCCCGTAGATTCACCGTAGCTTTTTCGAAGCCCCGTCATATAAGAGACGAAAACGAGACCGTTTGCCTTGTCGTAGGCAATCTCCGACCCGCAGGCAGCAGTTTGGGAAAGGGCGTCGTTTATCTGTGTCATATCCATACCGTAATTCATATTTATTTCTCCTTTTCAGCGTTTCATTTATCTTTTCGCAGCCATTTCTGCGATATCGCGAGTAATATCCAAAAACGCATCTATATCCTCTTGCCCGTGACAGTGCATAGGGGAGACGCGTATCGCTCCGTCAATTTTCAAAGCCTCAACTATCCGACGAGCGTAGATACTTGTTTTCGGTCTGTCACAGACGATTACGCCTCTCTTGTAATATTCTGCCACCGTTTCCGATAAAGACAGCCCGTCAATTGCTATCGCCGTTATAAGATCCCGTCGGGTAAGATCGTGATTATCCGCAAAAACCTGCACACCTTTAACGTGCCTTAATCCGCAAGATCCGTCACCCTCAAGAAGTCTGAATAAAAGTCCTCGCTCGTGAAGGTGTATACGCCTCATTCCCTCGGCGTACAGAGTATTCCCGTCGGTCTCGTTGGGCAAAAAGTGCGCACCTATTTCCTTTACGTACTTAATAACCTCAAGCATCGCCGCAAAATTTGCAGGTGCGGGAGTGCCAAGCTCGAAAACGCCCTGCTCCTTTGCAATCAGCTTATGGTGAGAAAGCGCCGCCACGCGCGGTGAAACGTAGGCAAATCCGCATCCCCGTATACCGAAAAATTTGTAGGGTGCAAAATTCATTCCGTCAAGTCCCAGTCTTTCCGCCTCAAGTCTGCAATGAGGGGCGTGCTGAACTGCGTCGCTGATTATGAATAAATCTGGCTTTTTTGCCCTTGCCAGACTGACTATTTTTTCTATATCGATTATCGCACCGCTTACGTTTGACGCCGACGTCACCGAAACGAGACAGGTGTCCTCGTCCACCAAATCAGCCACGGCTTCAGGGTCAATGCCACCCGTCTCGGCGTTTGCAGGTATCACCCGAAGCTCTTTGCCCGTCTTTTTGCAATAAAACTCCACCGCATCGAATGCCGATGGATGCTCAAGGGATGAAACCACGGCGTTTTTACCCGAGGTATTCTCCATTATTATGCCTACCAGCTGAAACATCGTTTGCGACGCCGTCAGCTCGGTCATAATCGAGCCCTCGCAAGCGCCGAAAACCGTTTTGAGAAGCGCGTCGTTGCCCTCTTTAACAATTCTTTTCAGCTCCAGAGCACGAGGGTGCTCTCTCTCGGGGCAATCGGGATAGGCTTCGAATTCAGCCTTTGCCGAAACACAACTCTTCAGTCTCAATGACCCACCCGAGTTATCAAAAAATAGCCTCTTGCCATTTTCCAAATCGTAATCAACCATATGAAATTTGCTTTTCAGCTCCTTCACGTAGCTCTCTTCAAAAAGCAGACCGCAGGGATATTCCATTTCTACCTCCAAGCAATTATTTATCACAACTCTATGATAATACACAAAAATAGAAATGTAAATTGAAAATTCAGTAAATACATTGAAATTCCTGCAAAATGATGATATAATAAATATATGAATACGTATTTTGAATTTAAAAAGACTTTAAAAGGCGTCAGCTTTTGTTATACCCGCAAGCCTCTCGTTGACGAGCGCGAGATACACTCGTACCACGAAATTCTATATTATCTTGGCGGTGACGCAACCTTTATCTGCGACGCTTTTTCAAAAAAGCTTTCTCCCCGTTCTTTAGTTTTGATACCGAGGGAAAGCTATCACTTTTTCAAGCTTGACGACCCAAAAGGCTTTGAAAGGTTAAAAATCAGCTTCACCTCACTTGACGGCTTTGACGAGCTTTTACTAAATAGCTTTTCGTCGGTGCGCATCTTTGAAAAGCTTGACGGAAATACGGAAACCCTCCTTTGCCGGCTTTGTGAAGTATTGAGGGAAGGCGAAAAAAACGCCTCACGCCATCAAGCACTTGCCTACGGCTCTCTTTTGCTGCTGCTATCATCTCTTGAAGCCAAGGGCGCAGACGAAAACGAGAGTGGCAGAAGCCGCATAGCTACAGAAGCTATTCGCTACGTGGAAAAGAATATATCAGGAAACCTTGATGCCACCTCTGTCGCCATGGCTCTCGGCGTATCCCCCTCAACTCTGTCTCACGTTTTTACCGACGAAATGGGCATATCTCTTCACAAATACGTCGTACAGAAAAGAGTTGCCTTTGCCGAAAGGCTTCTTGGCGCAGGAAACTATCCCACGAAAATATACGAGGATTGCGGTTTTGGCGATTATTCCTCGTTTTATAAGGCATATTTAAAGCTGACGGGGCACGCCCCCTCTCACAGTAAGCGCTGATTGCAAAACGAATGTTTCATCACAGTGGACAAAGAATTTTAAAAACCGTTCTGTAACGAGTCTCAAGCTTGCTTGTTGACAACCTACACCTTTTATGCTATAATCGTTGAACTCAATTTAATCGAGCTTTTTACATCGCTGAATATAAAAATGAAAAAAGATAAAGGAGTGTTTGTAATATGAAAGCAGCAGTTCGTTACTATACCCGTTCGGGAAATACGAAGAAATTGGCAGAGGGCGTTGCAAAGGCGTTGTCGGTGGAGGCGAAGGACGTGTCCGTCCCGCTTACAGAAAAAGCAGACGTTTTGTTCCTTGGTTGCTCTTATTACGCATTTGACGTAGACGAGGCGGTAAAGAGGTTTATTATCGAAAACAAGGACAATATCGGTAAGATCGTTTGCATAGGCACGTCTGCAATGATGAAATCTATGAAAAAACCCGTGTCAAAGGTGGCAAAGGGTGTGGGAGTGGAGGTTGCAAACGAGGAATTCCATTGTCGTGGCGAGTTTGCAAGGTTCCATAAAGGCAGACCCAACGAAGCGGATATTGCAAAGGCTTCAGAGCTTGCAAAGAGCATTGTCACAAAAGAGAGCTAAACGGGCGTAATTATGGATAAAAAATACGATGATTTAAAGCTTGAAAATCAGCTTTGCTTTCCTCTTTATGCCGCCGCGCGCGAGGTTATCAAAAGCTACCGTCCCTACCTTGACGAGCTTAATATCACCTACACGCAGTACGTTACTATGATGGTATTGTGGGAACAAAAGGAGATTACCGTAGGGGCGCTTGGTGAAAAGTTGTTTCTTGATTCGGGAACAATGACGCCCGTGCTCAAAAGCCTTGAAGCGAAGGGATACGTTGTGCGCAAGCGAAGCACCACCGACGAGCGCTCGGTCAGCGTTTTTCTGACCGACAGCGGAGAGGCGCTCAAGGAAAGAGCCGTGGAAGTGCCTTCCAAGGTTGCAGGTTGCGTTGGACTTGAGCCCGAGGAAGTTATACAACTTTACGGATTGCTTTATAAGGTTTTGAATACAGAAAAATAATACAGAGGGCTGGCAGAAATCAATCTGTCAGCCCTCAAAACATCTGAGTAATTTTCACTTTTTCATTTTATTGAGAAAATCTATAATAAC
>JAZSLY010000016.1:0-2653 GCA_045535585.1 Eubacteriales bacterium | reverse complement strand
CCTTGGAGAGCCTTCCAACCTCATCAACGATGTCGGGAGTCATACTCTTTGTGGTGATGATGTAATCACCAAAGGAATTTTTGGAATCAAAAGTGAAGGGACCTGCGTTCAGGTTCTTGATGCCGTATTTGGGGTCAATGTCGTTCACAATCTCCTTCAAAAATTCACGGTGAACACCTACGGTAGAGAAGGCGATACCTATCTTTGCATTTTTAAAGTTAAAGCCAATGTTGGTCGGCGTAAACGCAAGGATGCTCTTGTTAAATCCACCGGGGTAAGATGAGATAATAGCAGAGGTTGTCATGGGGACAAGTGAGAGGGCAAACTTGTCTGGCGAGTTTGCCTCCCACTCGTAGTTAGCTGTGATGTTGCCGAAAACAATACTGTGGTAATTTCCCTGAAGCTCATATTTCAGCAAAGTCATGGAGAAATAGTTGTCCTTTGCAGAAACCGTAAAGGTAGCCCAAGAGCCGTCCTTATAGTTGACTTTGAATTTCTTTGCGTCAGCCTCTATATAATCAGGCTCAATAATAATTTCTTCATCCTTTGTCTTTGTTTTTCTTATGTAGGTTATCCAGGGATAAGTGACATCGGTCTGAAGCATATCTTCACCGGTGATAAGGTTTTCGAGTGCCAGAACACGGGCATCCTTCGTTGAAACGGAAACCTTCATGAAATTTGTGCCGAATTCAAGGTTCCCAAGGTCGTTTATTACAAAGGTTTTAGCCATAAATTCCTCCATATATTTGTTATGTTTTACTTGATTACAATGTTATAGTAGTCGTCAATATTTACGTCGGGAGCCTTCCAAGATACAGGGTTAGCGAATACCTTACCGCTTACACCGACAACTGTCTGTGCACGAAGAGGCGCACCTGTGATGGATTCTGCATCGTAGGTGTAAGTAAACTCACCTGCGGGAACCTTTGCTTCACCCTCGAAGGTGATTTCCTCTGTATGAGCGATGTCGTCAGCATATGAGCCGTCTTCCTTGTAGCTATACTCGTAGAAGTTGCGGTATGCCTTGCCGTACTCGGGATAGAATTCAATGAATTCACCGCTGTGAAGCTCTGTGTTGAAGGTGATCTTACTGTCGCCGATAGTAACGCTGGGGTTCTTTGCAGGAACGTCCTTAATTTCGTACGCCTTGATGTCGCCGATCTTAACGCCGTCAACGTCACCGTCAACAGAGATAGTGAGCTTGTCAAGGTTAGCAAAGTTGGGGATACCGCGGAAGCATTGATAAAGGATGCCCGAAGCATTAATTCCTTCAAAGGAATGGCCGTTGTAGTTTGCGTTATCGCTGTCAACTAAGATAAACTCACGAGTGCCCTCAAAGTTTGTAGGAATGAAGTAGTCTGTACGTGGACTTGCAACGTGACGGGGAGACTCAAGTGTAATAAGGATTGCGCCATCACGGCCGTTACCCTGAACCTTTACCTTGAGGGAGTTATGACGGCTGATGTCGATGTTTGGAAGCTCGTGCTTCTTCGCAACGTCCGCAACGTTCTGTTCGCCAAGCTCGAGAACCATCATTTCGTTTTCACTCATTGTTGAGTATTTTTGCTCAATTCTAACGTAAGGAGTCTGCTCACCGAAGGGGTTAGTAGCAGATGCACTTGCGAAGGTTTTGTCTGCATAGTCGAATACTCTGTTCTTGAAGTATCTCATCTGCTTGAACGCCCAAGCGCCGTCATCCTTCTTGAAGATCTTATATTCGAACTCGGGATCCTTGATAGCATCTTTTACCTCAGGTGAGAAGTAGTTAGCCTTACGAAGCATAGAGTATGCATTGTAGTACTTAACGTTCTCTCTGAATCTTGTCTGCTTGTTGTAAAGGTCTACGTTGAAGGGCTGGTTGCATGTACCGAAGTTGTATGCAACGCCGATAGACGCCATATGGTCAAGGTCGTCACGGAACATTGTCTTGAAGAGATTGTTCTTGTATGCCGAAGCATAGTCAGGGCAGGGGTTGAACCAACCGAGAGTCGCCGTGTAGTACCAGTTGGGGCAGCTTCTCTTGCCATTGGTATCGTTTGTCTTGAACTGCTTGAATTCCGTCTTTGCGTGGTCTACGGCGCCGTAGCGTCCACGGCCTGCCCAAAGAGAGGGAAGCATAGAGGACGACTCAAGAACGGGAGGAATTTTACAGTATCTCAAAAGCTCACGGTAGAACTCAGCGTATGCGTAAGCACGCTCAGCGGGAGTAGAAAGACCGTCTCTGCAGAAGGACTCGAAGCCGTCAAGGTAGATAGCTCTGAAGCCACCATCGTTGTACGCCTTGGCGGTGAGCTTAGCCATAAGGTAGAAGAGCTCGGAGAAGGGCTTGGGCTGGAACATAAAGTACCAACCAAGGAGCTGTCTCATCTCGGCTCCTGCCTTGTGAGCGGCTGCCTTTGTTCCGCACTGTGCACGGGTGATCTCGGAGAAACCGTTTTTGTCATTGTTCTTAACTCGGATGATTTCCTTGTCGATAAGGAAATAGGCTGAGTGAATGTTACTTCTCGGCATATTTCTGTAGGGGTCGCACTCGAAATTGGTTGCATCCTGAACAGTATTGATTACCGTGTCCTCGGCGGTCATATTCTCTTTAAGAGTAAAGGTGTTGGGGTCGTAGCAAATCTGCTTCTGCCACTTAGGGTTTGAAAGCAGA
>JAZSLY010000161.1:0-5702 GCA_045535585.1 Eubacteriales bacterium | reverse complement strand
CCTTGGAGAGCCTTCCAACCTCATCAACGATGTCGGGAGTCATACTCTTTGTGGTGATGATGTAATCACCAAAGGAATTTTTGGAATCAAAAGTGAAGGGACCTGCGTTCAGGTTCTTGATGCCGTATTTGGGGTCAATGTTGTTCACAATCTCCTTCAAAAATTCACGGTGAACGTCAAGAGTAGAGAAGGCGATACCAACCTTTGAATTTTTGAAAGTGAAGCCGATATTAGTAGGAATAACCGCGTATACGTTCTTGTTGAAGCCGCCTGGGTAGGACCCGACGATAGCGGATGTCACCATAGGTACAAGAGAAAGTGCAAACTTGTCAGCTGCGTTTGCTTCCCATTCGTAGTCGCCGGGGATATTAGCAAACACAAGTCCTACACATTCGCTCTTGAGCTCGTACTTGAGAAGGGTCATTGAGAAGTAATTGTCCTTTGCCGCAACGGTAAAGGTTGCCCACGAGCCGTCCTCGTAGTTTACCTTGAATTTCTTCTGGTCAGCCTCAAGAGAGGTGGGCTTGATAAGAGTCTCCTCGTCCTTTGTCTTGGTCTTTCTGATGTAAGAGATCCAAGGATAGTTTGCATCGGCTTGAAGCATGTCTTCACCTGTAATAAGGTTTTTGACTGCCGCAACGCGAGCATCGTTTGAGAGGGTAACCTTAATGAATTTTGAACCAAATTCAACGCTACCGTTCTCTGTGATTACAAAATTTGTAGCCATAATAAATTCCTCCAAATTATTTAACGCCGACTTGTTCGGCAAAATTTAACTTAATTTAACGCAGTGTAACCTCGTAATACTTGTCCACGTCTACCTCTGGCGCCTTCCAGCTGTCAGGGTTAGCAATAATCTCGCCTGAAGCGCCGATAACTACCTGTGCACGAAGGGGAGCATCACTCATTGCCTCGGCATTGTAGGTACACTCAAAGTCTCCCTCAGGCAATACCAGCTTGCCCGTAAATTCGATTTCACGGATTCTGGCAGTATCTCTCTTGTACTTGCCGTCCTCGTCGTACTCGAAATCGTAGTAGTTGTGATATGCCTTGTTAAATTCAGGATAATACTCAACGTACTCTCCTGCCTTTAATTCCGTCATAAAGGTCATCGTGTTGCCACCGATAGTAACGCTGGGATTCTTTGCAGGTGCGTCTGTGTGCTTGCACGCTACGACGTCCTCAATCATAACGCCAGTCATATCGCCGTCGGTTGAAATATTAACCGAGTTAATTTTAGCCATCTTAGCGCTCTGACGGTAGCATTCAGCATTACAGCCTGCGGTGTTGATACCTTCAAACTCGTGTCCGTCCGTGTCACCGTTATCGTTATCGATAAGTATAAACTCACGCCAGCCTTCAAAGTTTGTGGGAATATAGTAGTCGTTTCTTGCGTCGGACGCATATCTGGGGCTCTTGAGCGTTATAAGAATAGCGCCGTCACGTCCGTTTCCGTGCACTCTCGTCTTGATAACGAGCTTGCCTGAAAGGTCCATTTCTTCAATGCTGTGCACTCCTGTAACGCTTGCTACGTCAACCTCCTTGCCAATAGGCAATATAGTGGTCGTGTCCTCTCCGAGAGTAGAATATCTCTCCTCAATTCTGACGAAGGGAGTCTGCGCGCCAAACTCATTCTTAAAGCCATGTGTAACGAAGGTATTGTCCGCCATATCGAAAATTCTGTGCTTAAAGTACTTCATTTCCTTGAATGCCCAGCTTCCGTCCTCACGCTTGAATACCTTATATTCTTTGCTGAGGTCCTTAAGCGCTTCTCTTACTTCAGGTGAGAAGTAGCCCGCTTTTCTAAGCCTTGAATAAGTGTTGTAGTATTTTGAGTTATCGGCAAGCTTTGTTGGCTTCATGAAGTTATCAAGCGAGAAGCCCGAGTAAACTGTACCGAAATTATGTGCAATACCTATCGTACCCATATGGTCAAGGTCGTCACGGAACATCGTCTTTGCAGAGGTATTCTTCATAGGACTTGACATATCGGGGGCTGTGTAGAACCAACCAAGTGTTGCAGTATAGAACATCTTTCTGCTGCTCTCAATCTGTCCTCTTGCGTGGTTGGTCTTAAATCTCTTATATTGGGTCTTTGCATAGTCAACGGCACCCCATCTTCCTCTTGCACCCCAGAAGCCGTGTACCATATTTGAGGATTCAAGAAGCGGCGGGATTTTACAGTTGGCAAGTATCTCACGAACGAATTCTGAGTGGAGGTACGCCTTTGCAGGACCTGACGCGGCAGGGGAGAGACCTGTTTTGTAGAAGGTCTCGAAGCCGTCAAGGTATATCATTCTGAAGCCGCCTTCGTTGTAGGCTCTGGCAGTTTCTCTTGCAATGTGATAATAAAGCTCGGAAAGAGGCTCGGCCTGGAACATAAAGTACCAACCGAGAAGCTGTTTTATAACGGCGCCCTTCTTGTGAACAGCAGGCTTCGTTCCGCAGGCACCTCTCATTACCTTTTTAAAGCCCGTTTCGCATCCTGCACACTCTGGTGTGCCGTCACGCTCCCAGGTCTTTACCATAATGATTTCTTCGTCTACCAATACGAAGTTACCTCTTGGATTGCCTGTCGGCATTACGTATGCCGAGCCGTCAAAGTCGCTGGCATCCTCAGCGGTGAAAATCTCGGTTGCATCGGCGGAAAGCTCATCCTTCAAGGTATAAACTCTCTTGTCAGCGCATATCTGCTGCTGCCACTTGGGGTTTGACAGAAGGTTATGCGATCTGTAATCGATAAGTGCAGAATAGGTGTGGAGACAGAAATAAGTACCGCGAGGGGCAAACTTGTCACCGATTCTTTCCTTGAATACTGAAGGAGGATAGTAGATATATTCCTCATTTTTCTTTTCTTCTTCGGTTCTCGAACCCCAGAAATTAAAGTCACCCTGAAGGAAGTTCAGACCCTGATGGTAGTTGATCTGCTCAACCGAATATTCCTCACAAAGCTTTGCGGTTTCCTCTGCGTTTTCGGGGGTGATACCGTTGGTATTAATAACGTAGTCCCAGTTCTGACTTGGTGTGTCATATGTGAAGGGACCGCCCGTTGTTGACTTTACGCCAACCTTGGGGTCAATAAGCAATATAATATTTTTGAGTATTTCACGGTGTATTTCCATCTTTGAGAAGCAAACCGCGTATTTTGTACCCTTAGACTTAATCTTAAGGTCACGGGGGATTGCCGCCGAAACGTATCTAAAGAATCCTCCGGGATAGGTTTCGGGCACCGCCGTCGTGGTCATTGGTACAAGCGAAAGCGCAAAAGACTCGGGATCATCGGCATCCCAGTTGTATCTTGCGGCAAGGGAGCACACGACGATACCTATGCAGTCGTGACCGATTTCGTTTGTAAGAGTTACGGTAAAGTACTCTTCGTTTATTTCAAACAACAGTTCAGCCTTTGTGCCGTCGGCGTAGTCAACAAGAAGCGTGTCGCCATCAACTGTAAGGCTTGTTGCGTGTACCAGTGTTTCCGCATCCTTGTTGATGTAGGTGAACCAGGGCTTCATAGCCGTGTCGTTGACTATCTCTTCCCCTGTGATAAGGTTGAGAATGGACAAAACCTTGGCGTCGTTTTTGTCAAGTGCTACCTTGAAAAACTTCGTGCCGAACTCAATTTTGCCGTCAGCTTCCATGAGTGCAATGTAGTTGTTTCCCATTATCTGTTCTCCTTTTTTGAGTTTTTTTTCTATTTAATCAACACAATAAAAGAAAAACCGTTATTGTGCTGATTGAATAAAAAAACGTCATTCCCCAAAAATCCGTACACAAAGGTGAAAACGAAAACTGCTATCGTAAAATAGCATTTTTTTCGCTTTTGCGCAAATTTGCGATTTGTGCCGTAACTTAATAGGGAATGACTTCATTTTATTATGTCCTTAGGTGATGTAAAAGGCATATGCCCTTTACATCACCCATTACCTTATTTGTTTTAATTAGTGAATCGGAACATCATAATAGCCGTCAAGGTTAACCTCAGGTGCTACCCAGTCGGAAGGATTAGCGTAAACCTCGCCGCTGACACCTATTACAACGTTTGCACGGATAGGTGCATCTGTCATAGGTGTTGCGCTATAGGTGTAATTGAACTGACCCTTAGGAACTGTAATTGAACCTGTGTATGAGATCTCCTTGGTATGAGCAGTATCGTCAACGTACTTGCCTTCCTCGTTGCGAGTGTATACGTAGTAGTTGAGATATGCCTTACCTGTTTCAGGATAGAACTCAATGTACTCGCCGCTGTGTACCTCTGCGTCAAAGGTGATCTGTGAAGAACCAATCTTGATTGAGATGTTCTTTGCGGGAGCGTCGGTGATTGTGTAAGCTCTGATATCGTCTATCATAACGCCGTCAACGTCGCCAGATGTAGTGATTGCGAGCTTGTCAAGGTTGTTGAAGTTGGGTCTGCCTGAACGGAACATTGCAAAGTCAACGCCCGTAGTAGCAAAGCCGGAGAAGGTGTGACCTTCGTAGTTAGCGTTGTCGTTGTCAACAAGGATAAACTCACGCCAGCCATCGAAGTTTGTGGGGATGTAGTAGTCGATTCTACCGCTGGAAACGTGTTTGGGAGAATAGAGCGAAATAAGGAATGCGCCGTCAGAGCCATTACCGTGTACTCTTACCTTGAGAGCAAGGTTTCTGCCAAGAGCAACGTTTGCGAGAGTGTAGGACTTTGCAACGTCTTTGATGCTCTTTGTTTCGTCAAGCTCAAGGAGAGTCATAGCGTTTTCGCTGAGAGTTGAATATCTCTGCTCTACTCTGATGAAAGGAGTCTGAGAGCCGAAGGGGTTCTCGGCAGTACCTGTCACGAAGAGATTATCTGTGTAGTCGAATATTCTGTTCTTGAAGTATCTCATCTGCTTGAATGCCCAAGTACCGTCGGCCTGCTGGAACATCTTGTACTCGTAATCGGCATTCTTGATAGCTTCTCTTACTTCGGGTGAGAAGTAGTTAGCCTTACGCATAATTGAGTATGCGTTGTAGTATTTAACGTTGTCTCTGAATCTTGTTTCCTCGTTGTAAAGCTCAATGGAGAAGGGCTGGTTACAGTTACCGAAGTTGTATGCAACGCCTATTGAACCCATATGGTCAAGGTCGTCACGGAAGCAAGTCTTGTAGAAGGTGTTCTTGAATTCCTCTGCATAGTCGGGGTTCGGGTTGAACCAACCGAGAGTCGCGGTATAGAAGTAGTTACCAACGTTTCTCTTACCTCTTGCGTCGTTTGTCTTGAAGAGCTTCAGCTCAACCTTTGCGTGGTCAACGGCACCGCCGCGTCCACGTCCTGCCCAGAGGTAGTTACCCATTGAGGATGACTCAAGGATGGGAGGAATAACACAGTTTTCAAGAACCTCGCGGTAGAATTCTGTGTAAACGTATGTACGCTCACGTGAGATTGAAAGTCCGTCACGTGCGAAGGACTCAAGACCGTCAAGATAGATAGCTCTGAAGCCGCCCTCGTTGTATGCTCTTGCTGTCTCTTGAGCAACGAAGTAGAAGAGCTCGGAGAAGGGTTCTGACTGGAACATGTTGTACCAACCGAGAAGCTGTCTGATTTCAGCGCCGTCCTCGTGAACAACGGCTTCTGTTCCGCACTGTCCACGCTTAACGTTGATAAAGCCGGATGACGTACCCTGACCGACCTTGATGATTTCTTCGTCAATAAGTATATAAGGCGAATGTATGTCGGTATTGGGCATATT
>JAZSLY010000122.1:0-14329 GCA_045535585.1 Eubacteriales bacterium | reverse complement strand
TGAAACTTCCCTCGAACCGAGGAAAGATGATTTTTGAGGATAAATATTCCTGAGAAGCGAGGGAATACTTTATGTATTCCAAGCGACAAAGGGATATTTAGACCGAAAAGGGCTTTCCTCGGCGGCAAGTGTTCGATTCTCTTCGGCTTAAATATTATCAAGCGTTCACAAATTCGTTTTTAGAGCACACCCAATTTATCATTTAATTTTACCACGCAAAAGGAGTTGTGTCAATAATTTATGTCGAATTTGTTGGAAAAATATTTATATAGGAAAATATTAGCATAACGGTGCTTGAAAAAATTTGTTGAAAGGCGGGAACTTTTTCCTTAATTCCCCGTCTAAACGGTAAACTAAAGAAAAGGAGCTACGGTATGAAAAGGGTTATTGCTTTGTTTTTTGTTTTTCTGCTTATTGTATCTACGGTTTCCTGCACGAGAGCTACAAGTAAGGTGAGGTATCTTGAAGGTGAAGTAACGGAGATTAGTGAAGGCGGTATAACGGTAAAAATCACCGACAGCGGCACGAGCGAAATTGCCGTTGGAAGTCTTGCTTTTTTCGGGATAAAGGATAGCACGCACATCGGTATGGCTGACAAGGTTTCCCTTACCTATTCGGGTGAGGTAACCGAAGCCGAGCCTCTCCATTTTAGCGGGCCGTATCAGCTTGAAGTAATTGAAAAGGCTTCACACATAGAGGAAAAGAGCCCTCCGCCCGAAAAAGAGATGCCGAAGATAGAGCTTGGCGAGCTGAAAAAGCTTGTTTCGGAAAAGGGCGAAAATTTATGCTTTGAGGACTTTTTGCCATATGGGCAAATGGACGTAGGCTCGGGGCTATATATTCTTGCGTACGATGTGACGGACGGCTTTCATCTGCTGGTGGGAGGTGGCTCGCCCGTAGGTGAACCAATGTATATACGCCTTGTTTGCAACGATAACAAGGATTATATAGACGTAAGGTACGACGATATTGACGCCTTTATAGAGTCGGTTGAGCTTGCCACTCCCCTGCCGAAAGGCACGGTTACCGAAATAGGACGGGGAAAATTAAGTCCCGATATTGAGCTTTCAAGGGTAGATGCAAAGGTGATTTTTAATATTCTTGAAGGCGGAGTATGGGAAAAGGTGGACACCGAGTGTACGAGAGATTGCAAGGTGGTCATAAACGGAATTCTTTACTATTACCACTCGGAGTGCGGAACGTTCTTCCGTACAAATCTTGCAGAATATACAACGAGCTCTTTCAAAAAGACGGAAAACCCGGGTGAAAGTCTCAAGTTAAGTGACGAGTCAAAGGCAGAGGTCAACGGGATACTGGAAAAATATATAACCTTAGGCTTTCCCGACTCTTATCCCGAGCCCGATTTTTATCCCGACAAATTTGAGGTGCTGATCAGCGATTTTGAAAGTGTTCGCGTGGCAAAAAAGGAAAATGAAGAAGCGATAATAAATCTTCTTCAAAGGCAACACTACACGGAGCCGATATGCGACTGTCTTCCAGACGTTGTAGTTCGGCACGAGGGGAAAGACTACGGAGTAAAGCTATCGACAGAGGATGCGTTCATACGCCTTGACGATAGTCAAGCTCCCTTGTCGCCCGAAGATATAAGTGAGCTGCGGGAAATATTGGAGAATAATCAAATTACGATTTCAAGCGAAAGCGAATTATATCAAAAAATATCAAGCGTTCAATATATCCGCACCGACGGGTACAACGATTTTTTTGAACACAAGAATTATCTTGTGAGGGTGACGTCAAAAGACGAGCTTGACGCATATTACAATTACTTTGGCGGAATTTACGATTTCAAAACTAAAGAAAAGCTTTATTCCGATTCTACCGCAGGCTTTAAAGACGCCATAGAAAAATACGATGACGTATATTTTGAAAAGCAGGACCTATACCTTGCTGTCCTCGAAGAAGGAAGCGGTTCAATAAGGCACAAGGTGGAAGGTGTTAAAAACGGATACGCAGTGATAAAGAGTATATCGCCCGGGGAGTGTACCGACGATATGGCAAATTGGCATATCGTTATGGAAGTTGAAAAGGGATTTCACCTTTTGGGTATCAACGGGCGAGATCTGACGGTCTATACTCCTGAACTCGCAAACCAAAGTGTCGTAAGCTATATTGAGAGCTTTGTCAGAGAATGGCTGATAAAGGAATACGGAAGCACGGATATTGAAATTCTCGGAAGTGCAAAAACGAGCTGGGGAAATATAAAAGATCTCGTTTTTGAAAATCCGTACGGCTATAATCCCGGGTGGGATGAGAGTCCCGTATGGATATTTGACGTTTCTCTCGGGTCATCGGGTGAGATGAGAATATACGCATCGGAGTCGATAGTGTTTGGATATAATAAAAAAAGCGGCGAGGTCCAATTTAATGCAATTTCCTAGTAAATAAAAGGCTGTTAAAAGCTTACATTAAGCTTTTAACAGCCTATTTTTGCATTATCGGTTATCCATTTTGCCACGCCGTCTTCTGTGTTTTTGCCGATGATGGCGGTGGCGATTTTTTTAAGCTCGTCCTTGGCGTTTTCCACGGCGTAGCATTCGTCGCTTGCTTCAAAAAGCGGTATATCGTTAAGGTTGTCGCCAAAGGCGATAATTCTGTCGTAGCCGAAGGTGTGACGAACGTATTCCACTGCCTTGTATTTAGAAGCGCCTCCCGAAAAGACCTCCATATACCAAAGGTCGTCGTTAGAATAAATATCCTTGTATTTCTCGATGCGCAGACCCTCCGATTTCAAAAGCTCGCCGTAGAGAAGGTGGATATTTTCGTAGGTATCCATAAAGCAGAAATAGAAGGCGTCGTTTATGTTTAAAGTAAGGTCATCAGTTTGAATAAAGGTTTTGTTATACTTTTTCACTCTTTCACCGAGGAACTGCTCCATAGCCTTATTCTGCAAGAGCTTATAGTAGGTCAGAAGGCGGTCGTGAGAAAGAGTATACATAAAGCCGTGAACCCCCGTTTTCTCGGAAAGAGAGAGAATTCTGAGAGCAGAGTCGGGAGTTAAAAGCTCTTTTTTCAGGTACACTTTTTTAGTAAAATCATAAATCAAAGCGCCGTTCATAAGAATGACGGGTGCGTTGATATGCACCTTTTGAAGCATTTTGTCGCAGGTAGCCGAGGTTCTGGCGGTGGCGACGGAAAAGTGGACACCCCTGTCAATAGCGCAGTTGAGGGCGTCAACGGTAAAGTCGGACACCTCGGCGTCGGCGCCGAGAAGCGTTCCGTCAAGGTCAGAAATATAAAGTGTTTTCATTTTATCTTCAACACCCTGAAAACCTGCTCCACGGTATCGGCAAGGTTAGCCGACGCCGTAGTTTTGTCCATGGCTTCTTCAAGGGTTGTAACACCTCTCACTATGGGGAAAAAGGCGTCAATACCGCCCTCGTTGCATTTAGAGGCATCCTTGGTAACGCCACCCGAAAAAGCGAGCACCGCGGCGCCGTGCTTCTTGGCGATTTTTGCTACTCCGCCGGGGGCTTTTCCCATAACGGTCTGGTGGTCAAGTCTGCCCTCGCCCGTTATGACGATATCAGAACCCTTTATGGCGTCCTCAAGGCGCGTTTTTTCTATAATCAAATCAATGCCCGATTTAAGCTGACCGTCCAAAAATGACATAAATGCAAAGCCGATACCGCCTGCCGCACCTGCACCTGCAAAATCCGGGTCGGCGTTGGGGTATTTCTTTTTAACTATTTCGGCATAGCGCGCCATCCAGCCGTCCATTAGGACGATATCCTCCTCGGTTGCGCCCTTTTGCTTTGCATATATATGACTGCATCCTAACTCTCCGCACAAAGGATTGGACACGTCACAAGCAATATTGAAGGTGCACTCCTTCAAACCAAGGACGATATTGTCGTCGGTTATAGTGTCAACCTCCTTTAGTCCCATAGCGCCGAAGGGTACATCCCTGCCCTCCTTATCGAGTATTCCAAAGCCAAGCGCCTGAAGCATACCTATACCGCCGTCGTTGGTGGCACTTCCTCCGATGCCTACAATAAATTCACGGCATCCCTTTTCTATTGCGTCCTTTATCATAAGTCCCACGCCGTAGGTAGTAGTATACATGGGATTTTTCTCTTCGTCGGTAACGAGGGTTATGCCTGCGGCGGCAGACATTTCCAATATAGCCGTGTCCCCGACTCTGCCGTAACAGCAGAAAATCTCTCTGCCAAGGGGGTCCACAGACTCTACCTCGCAAAGCTCGCCGCCGAGACCGCTGACCAAAGTGTCCGTTGTCCCCTCTCCTCCGTCGGCGAGAGGAAAGACGTTGATTTCGGCATTTTTAAAGACGCGCCTGATGCCCTCCTTTGCGGCATTTCCTGCCTCGATGGAGGAAAGAGAGCCCTTGAAGGAATCTATTGCTATCGTTATTTTCATTTTTTATTTTCCTTTCCTTGCTATTAGAAAAGGGAGGCGTAAAGCATACGACTCCCGAAATATTATAAAAGCTCTATAAATAAGTAATACATCGTGGGTATCGTAACAACCGACAGAAGATTGGATACCATTGTCATAGACGCGCCCGTCTTTGTTTCTCCGCCGTACGCCGCAGGATAAACGATAGTGTTCATTCCGAGAGGTGTTGCGAAGGCAACGAGTGCGAGAGTCATAATCGTGTCGTCCGTGCCGATAAGCTTCAAAACCGTAAGGAAGAGAGCAGGGAGAACGATGAGACGCAGAAGGGTTACGAAATACACCTTTTTGTTGGTGAAAAGGCTCTTGAAATCGTATCCGCCGATTACAATACCAGCCAAGATCATTGCGATGGGTCCCATACACTTGGAGGCGTTGTCAAGAGCGTCAATAAAAAAGTCGGGGAAATAATCCTTTGTGTTCAAAAGTCCGCAGATGATACCTATAACAAGGGCGATAATAGGCGGTGTAAGGAGACCTTTTTTAAGGTTTTTCCAGAAGCCTGCTCCCTTGTCCTTGGGAATAAGAATAAAAAGACCCCAGCCGCTGCAGAAAAGAGCGATAACGAAGGTAAACATTGAATACTTGAAGAACATTTCCTCACCCCATATTCCAAGGATGATGAAATTGCCCATAAAGCCGTAGTTACCGAAGGTCAAGGCGTATTTGTATATATTTCTCTGGTATGCAAGGGCGTTTGATTCGCCTGAATTCCTGACGAAAAGCCTTGAAAGAGGATAGGCAATAGCGATTGCTACGACTATCATAACGAAGCCGTAGAGTATGAGCTTTGAATTTTCAACAAAGGTATTTACGTTGCACTTTTTTATCTGGTTTAAAAAGTTCAGCGCCGGAACGAGAGCAAAGGTTTCAAGACGGGAGAGTGCCACGTCTGTCTTTTCGGGTACGATATTCTTTTTTCTTAAAGCCATACCTACGAGGATAAGTACCGTCATCATCAGCATCTGGCTTAAAGCGAGTGAGAAAACTTCCATAAAAATGCCTTTCTGTTAAAGTGGTTTATCTTAATTTGTTTTTGAGTGCCAAAAATTTATTTCTTGTTCGGGTGAACAGAATACGCAGGGGCAAAAGGTCGCACCAAAGGTGGACGTAGAGCATATAAAGCTTATTGTCGGTGTCAATCCACCTGCCGTTTCTGTAAAACTTGGAGGCAACGCCGATAATTTCCTCGGGGAGAACTCTCTCCTCCCCCACGCAATTATCGCCGTAGACGATATAGTAGGACTCCCTTTCGCCGACAATTCTGTGGAGTACGCATTTGTCGTCGGCAGGGCGGTGGTAGAGAATAACGTCGTATTTCTTCGGCTTCTCACGGGGGAGTACGATGTCCACCACGTTTTCACGGCTTTTTAAAAGTGGCCACATACTAACGCCCGAGGGGACGGATAGATAGTGTCCCGTCTCGTTGAGTATATCTATTTTTTCCTTACACATCCAAAAGTCCCGCTTCTTTTATTTTTTCGATTATGGAGTGGACGTCCTTTGCGATAACGTCACGGGGGGCGTTATACTTTGCAAACATCTTGTCCACGACCTCCTCCTCGGTGGTCTCCTCCTGCAAAAAGAGGAAAATATCGTTGGCGGTCTCGTTATTTCTTATCAGTCCGTTGAAGGTCTTTGCGGCCTCCCCCTGAGTGACGCCCATATATTCACCGCCGATGTTATGTAAAAATACGCCTTCTTTTAATTTCATTGCAGTATCCTCACTTATTTCCGATTAAAGTTTGGTAGGCAAGCTCCACGGCTTCACGGGAGATAGTACAACCCAGTGAGTAGGTGGGCAATGCACTGAGACGAAGCAGAAGCTCCATAGTTTTCACCCTGCCTCCGTCGCAAACGGGACGGTAGCTCTGTTCAAGGAACAGAGGAAACGACTCCTTTTGAGACATGGGACGGATGACATTTTCGCTATGCTGATGCAAAAAGATAATTCCTCCCACCTTGGCAGAAACGTTATTGTGGATACATTCCTTTCCTGCATAGGGAGTGCCCCATACCACAGCGCCGTCCTTGCTGAAGCTGATAAGAGGCTTATCGTCGTTTATCATAGTCACACGGTCACCGAAGTATTCACGCCAAAGCCGTGCGTGAGTGCTCTTTCCCGTGCCGCTGTGAGCGGTGAAGAGATAGGCGGTGCCGTCAAGCATCAGGGCGGACGAATGGAAAAGAATGGTGTCGTAGGAAATCATTCTTTCACATATCATCCTATATACTGCAAGGGCATCGAGATACTGGTTTGGAAAATGGTCTCCGCCCTTACTGTGCTTTCTTTCGTATTCTATTTTCTCCTCCGTTACCACCACGGTGAATTCCGTGCGGTCATCAGACTTGTACTTTTCAAACATAATATGTACAAGCGGATAAAAAGATGAAACTTCAAAGGTATGGCCTGCAAGACTGTATTTTCCCTTTTTCATATAAACTCCGTAATTTCCATTTTTATTCATACAAATCCACTTAAAAGTATAACTCCAAAGGTGTCAAAAGTCAAGTGGATTGTGGTTTTTATGCCCTTTTCTCACATAAAAAAGATAAAAAACGAAAAACTACTTGACTTTTTTTACATATATGGTATAATATGTACAGATTTAAATAAACTTAAGTTAAAGAGAGTGGTCGCCACTCTCTTTGATTTTTGTAACACGAAAAAGGATGTGAGTATATGGCAGCCCAAAGGGGAAAGAACGTAGCGGAAACGGTTGACGCCCTGATAAGAGAAGAAATCGAAAGACTTGGGTACATTCTCTGGGACGTTGAGTACAAGAAGGAAGGCGTTGACTATAATCTTACCGTCACCATAGACCTTGACGAAAGAGAGGTAACTATGGACGACTGCGTTCGGGTGACGGAGGCTATCAACCCTGTTCTTGACGAGGCAGACCCAATACAAGACAGCTACTGTCTTGAGGTTTCCTCCGCAGGACTTGAAAGAGAGCTGAGGCTTACGAGGCATTTTGAAAAGTACATCGGCAAAGAGGCGGAATTCAAGCTTTTTGCAGCCACGGAGGACTTGAAAAAGTCATTTGCGGCAACCATCGTCGCTTGTGACGACAAGGACGTGACCTTCTCTGTTGACGGAGTGGAGTACACTCTGGAGAGAGCAAAGGTTGCCAGCGTTAAGACCATCGTTGACTACGTAAACATTTTTAAAAACAACTGATAAACAAATATATAGAAAGGGAAACCGCCGTGAGCGGTAGAAAAGGTAATGAACAAGGAATTTTTTGAAGCACTTGACGCCCTTGAAAAAGAGGGAATTTCAAAGGACTACCTTCTGGAAAAGGTAGAGGCTGCTCTGCAGACAGCATTTAAGAAGGAAAACAACGGACAGAGCAACGTGAGAGTTTCCATAGACGGTGAAAAAAAGACCGTTAGGGTATTTGAGCAGTTTACCGTTGTGGAGGAGGTTCAGGACCCCATGTGTGAAATGAACCTTGAAACAGCAAAGGGCATAAACAAGCGCCTGAAGGTTGGCGACGTTTATGAAAAAGAAGTTAAGACGAAGGAATTCAACAGAATTTCCGCGCAGGCGGCGAAGATGGTTATTATTCAGGGTATCAGGGAGGCTGAACGCCAGCTTTTGATTGACGAATACGACCAGAAGAAGAACGATATCGTTTCTGCGAGAATAGTTCTGATAGACAAGAACACGGGCAACGCAATCCTTGAGCTTGGAAAGCAGCAGGCTACTCTTTACAGGGCAGAGCAGATACCCGGGGAGATACTCCACTCGGGTCAGTACATCAAGGTGTACGTGGTTGACATTAAGACCGACACGAAGGAGCCCGTAATTCTTCTTTCAAGAAAGCATCCCGGTCTTGTAAAGCGACTCTTTGAATTAGAGGTACCCGAAATTCAGGACGGAACGGTAATAATTCACTCCATCGCACGTGAAGCAGGCTCAAGAACGAAGATTTCCGTATACTCCAGAAAGAAGGACGTAGACGCTATCGGCTCTTGTATCGGTGTTAAAGGAATGAGAAAAGCCAATATCACCAACGAGATAGCGGGCGAAAAGATAGATATCGTTGAATACAGCGAGAATGCCGAGGAGTTTGTAAAAGCGGCGCTCTCCCCTGCCAGCGTCGTGGACGTTACTCTTTCCACGGGCGTTACGGAGGAAGGCAAGCTTGAAAGAGGCTGTACGGTTATCGTTCCTCAGGACCAGCTGTCCCTCGCTATCGGCAACAAGGGACAGAACGCAAGACGTGCGGCAAAGCTTACCGGCTATAAAATTGACATTAAATCACAGTTTTAATAAGGGCTGATAGTTATGAATAAGAAAACACCTGAGAGAAGATGTCTGGGATGTATGCAATCCTTTCCAAAAAGCTCTCTCGTAAGAATAGTCCGTTCTCCAGACGGAGAAATCTCGCTTGACACGACGGGCAAGAAATCAGGCAGGGGTGCTTACATATGCCATAGCACCGCATGTCTGAAAAAAGCAGTCAAGGCAAACAGATTTGAGCGTGCCCTCGACTGTGCAATTCCCGAAGGCGTTTTTGATGAGATAGAAAAAGAGTTGGAGGAGGCAAAGAAATAATGCAGGATAAATTTCTTTCGGCAATCGGATTGGCGAAAAGGTCGGGCAAGGCGGTATTCGGCACGGAAATGGTGCGGGACAGCGCAAAGGCGAAAAAGGCGTGCCTGATAGTTCTGGCAAGCGATATTTCCGAGGGCACAAGAAAAGAGATACTTGATACGGCGGTTTTTTACGAGACCGAATACATTATTTCATACTACACCATGGCACAGCTTTCTTCGGCAATGGGACTTTTGAGAAACGTTTCATCCCTGGCAGTTACAGACAAAAATATAGCTATTCTCATAAAGAATAGTATTACCAAGATGTGAAAACGATTGGAGGAATATTATGTCAGCAGTAAATAATAAAAACAAAGTTGCTGTATTAGCAAAAGATTTCGGCGTAAAAAGCCGAGATATTATAACATTAATACCCGGAAAAATAGATATAAAGCCCGCCCCCTCGACTCTCAGCGACGACGAGGTTGACTTTGTCATCAGTCAGATGACGGCAAAATGCAACGTGGACAATATCGACAGCTATATCAACGGTGAATACGAGCTTGCAGGTCTGCCCAAGAAGGAAGAGCCTGCAAAGGCGGAAGAAAAGGCAGAGCCTAAGACAAAAGAGGAAGCACCCAAGGAGGAAAAGAAGGCGCCCGCACCTGCACCTGCAGAAAAGAAGCCCGCACCTGACAAGCCCTCCCCCGAGAAGCCTATGGCTGAGAAGAAGCCCGCACCTGAAAAGCCCGTTCAGAAGAACGATGCAAAGCAGCAAAAGAAGAATCAGCCTGCTCAAAAGCAGGGCGGCAAGAAGCTTGAAATGAATACGCGCCGTGAGCCCGGCAACGTGACTATGAATGCAAAGAAGGAAGTCAGAGTGGTTGACACGAGAGGAATCGACTCTGCAATCGACCTCTCCAAGTACGACGACAAAATACTCGACTTTGGAACAGAGGGCTCAAGCGACTGGAACAGACAGAAATTTAAGAATAAGCAGAACAACCGTCCCTTCGATAAGAAGCGTCATGACAAATCGAAGGCAGATGCCAAGAAGGCACCTGAAAAGCCAAAGATTCCCGCAGTTATCAAGCTTCCTGAGGAGATGATCGTTTCGGAGCTTGCAAAGGAACTTCACGTTACCACGGCTGAGGTTGTAAAGAAGCTTATGGGACTTGGTATGCTCGTTACTCTCAATCAGACCATCGACTTTGACACTGCCGCAATCGTAGCGGACGAGTTTGGCTCAAAGGCGGAGCACATTGTGGTGGTAACCATAGAGGAGCAGCTTATCGACGACAGCGAGGACTCCAAGGAGGAGCTTCAGGAGCGTTCACCCGTTGTCTGCGTTATGGGACACGTTGACCACGGTAAGACCTCTCTGCTTGATGCAATAAGACACGCAAACGTAACGTCGGGCGAGGCTGGAGGTATTACCCAGCACATCGGTGCTTACAGAGTTAATATCGACGGCAAGGATATCACCTTCCTTGACACACCCGGTCACGAGGCGTTTACCGCAATGAGAGCAAGAGGCGCTCAGGCAACCGATATTGCAATCCTGGTGGTTGCGGCAGACGACGGCGTTATGCCTCAGACGGTTGAGGCTATCAACCACGCAAAAGCGGCGGGAATTGAAATTATCGTTGCTATCAACAAGATGGACAAGATGGGAGCTAATCCCGATACTGTTATGCAGGAGCTTACGAAATACGACCTCGTGCCTGAGGAATGGGGCGGAGACGTTATCTGCGTTCCCGTTTCGGCGCATACCAAGCAGGGTATCGACAATCTTCTTGAATCGGTTCTCCTTGTTGCAGAGGTTGCAGAGCTTAAGGCTAATCCCAACAGAGATGCAAAGGGTATCGTAATCGAAGCGAAGCTGGACCGCGGAAGAGGTGCGGTTGCCACCGTTCTCGTGCAGAACGGTACACTCCACACGGGTGACTACGTAATCGCAGGAACTACCGTCGGAAGAGTGCGTGCTATGATAAACGACAAGGGTCAGAACATCAACGAGGCAGGACCCTCCGTACCCGTAGAAATTCTGGGTCTTTCCGAGGTACCCGTTGCAGGTGATACCTTCAACGCAGTAAAGGACGAAAGAATGGCGCGTGAGCTTGCTGACGAGCGCCGTGCAGAAGAAAAGGAAAAGACCTTCAAGGCTAACTCCAAGATGTCCCTCGACGACCTCTTCAATCAGGTTAAGGAGGGTATCAAGGAGCTTAACATCGTCGTTAAGGCAGACGTTCAGGGCTCGGCAGAGGCAGTCAAGGCGTCTCTTGAAAAGCTTTCAAACGACGAGGTCAAGGTAAGAGTAATCCACAACGCAGTAGGCGGTATCAACAACAACGACGTTATGCTTGCCTCCGCATCGAACGCTATCATCATCGGCTTCAACGTTCGTCCCGACAAGAGAGCGCTGGACGATGCGGCAGAGGCTAACGTAGATATCAGAACTTACAGAATTATTTACGAGTGCATCGAGGAAGTAGAAACGGCGATGAAGGGTATGCTTGCTCCCAAGTACCGTGAAAACCTCCTTGGTCACGCAGAGGTCAGACAGACTATCAAGGTGCCCGGCGTCGGCGTTATTGCAGGCTCTTACGTGCTTGACGGTAAGGTTACGAGAGCATCCCAGATAAGAGTCGTTCGTGACGGTATCGTAATATTCGAGGACAAGATCTCCTCACTCAAGCGCTTCAAGGACGACGCAAGAGAGGTCGCTCAGGGCTTCGAGTGCGGTATCGGACTTGTAAAGTTCAACGATATCAAGGAGCAGGATATTCTGGAAGCCTTTATTATGGAAGAGGTTAAGGCATGAACAAATTCAGACAAATGAGAGTTAACGAGGCGGCTCGGGAGACCTTGGCGGAAATTTTAAGGACCGTCAAGGACCCGAGAGTTTCCTCGGCGTTTGTTACGATAACCAACGTTATCATAAGCCGTGATATGAAGTTTGCAAAGGTTTACTTCTCCTCTATCGGCGGAGATATCAAGGAAATAAAGAAGGGGCTTTACAGTGCAGCAGGCTATATGCGCCGCGGTCTTGCAGAGAAGTTGAATTTGAGAATTACACCCGAATTGAACTTTGAGTACGACGACTCGGCACAAAAGGGTGCGCGCATTGAAAGCGTTTTGAAGGAGCTTGGACTGTCGGGGAGCGAAGCTTCCGACGAAAAGGAATCCGAATAAGAGGAAGATTATGACAAAAAACGTTACGATAAAAGAGGCTTGTGCAATACTTGAGGGGCTTAATTTCGTTCATATATACACACACGTTCACCCCGACGGCGATGCGCTGGGCTCGGCGTATGCCCTGAAAGCCATTATGAAAAAAATGGGAAAGAGAGCCGAGGTAATATGCCTTGACACTCTCCCCGAATATTTAAGTTATATCTGGGACGTGCCAAAGGACGAGTTTGACGAAGGCGCCGTCGTGACGGTCGACGTTGCCGACACGACACTCCTTGGAGACGGGTTTGACCGTAATAAGACGATTGCTCTTGCCGTAGACCACCACTCCGTGAACAGAGTTGAAGCGAAAAATCTTCTCTGCCACAGTGATATGGCGGCAACGGGTGAGATTATATTCGAGATGGCAAAGGAGCTTCAGGTTGAGCTTGACGAGTATATTGCCGAGTGCCTTTATACCGCCGTTGCCACCGACACGGGCTGCTTTAAATTTTCCAACACTACGGAGCACACATTCCTTGTAGCGTCACAGCTTACGAAATACGCGACCTGCGGAAATTTCGGATATCTCAACGAGCCGTTATTTATAACGAAGCCCATTGAAAAGATGCAGTTTGAGAGCTATCTCATTTCCAACCTTTCATTCTATTTTGAGTCCCGTGTATCCGTTTCGGTGGTTACCGATGAAATTATAAAGAGCTTCGGGCTTACGGATGCAGATACGGGTGGTGTGGAACAGCTTGGCAAAACACCGAGAGGAGTCCTCCTTGCTATAACCCTGAAGGAAAGGGAGGGCGGCTTTAAGGTATCTATGCGCTCCTCCGACGCCATAAACTGCGCCGATATCTGCGCCGAGTTTGGCGGAGGCGGTCACAGGTGCGCCGCAGGATGCTTCCTTGAGGGAAATGCCGAGAGCATTGTGAAAACTCTCATATCTTACGTTGAAGAAAAAGGTATTTTATGATGGAATTTAAAGGCGGCGTAATCGTTATTAACAAGCCGTCGGGAATAACCTCCCACGACGTAGTTAATCGGCTGCGCCGAATTTTCGGAACGAAAAAGGTAGGTCATACTGGCACTCTCGACCCTATGGCAACGGGCGTTCTGCCCGTGCTTATTGGAAATGCGGTAAAGGCAAGCGAGTACCTTGTGTGCGACGTGAAGCAATATACGGCGAAAATCACCCTTGGGCTTGAGACCGACACCGAGGATATTACGGGAAAGGTGCTTGCCACCTGTGACAGAATCCCCGATGACGATGAGGTAATACGTGCCGTCAACTCCTTTCGGGGAAAATATATGCAGACCCCTCCCATGTACTCTGCCCTGAAGGTCAACGGACAAAAGCTGTGTGACCTTGCAAGAGAAGGAGAAGTTATCGAGCGTGAGGCGCGTGAGGTAGAGGTTTCGGAGATAAGCGCCGTAAAGGAAAGCGAGCGTGTATGGGAAATAGACACCACGGTTTCAAAGGGCACCTACATACGCACCCTTGCCGCCGACATCGGCAAAAGGCTTCAGACGGGTGCGGTGATGAGCGCTTTGAGGCGTGACAGGTCGGGCTCTTTCACCATAGAGGACGCCCACACCATAGAGTCAATAGAAAATCTTGACAAGGAGGCGCTCTATTCGCTCGTTGTGCCCACGGAAAAGCTTTTCGAGGACCTTGAAGAAATTATTCTCCCTCCCTTTTACGAAAGGCTGGCGAAGAACGGGGCTGAAATATATCTGTCACGGGCGAAAATAGACCTTGATGCCACCGTTGGCACAAGGGTAAGAATGAAGGACGGGAACGGTGTTTTCTACGCCTTGGGCGAAGTGAGAGACTACCCTGCAGGGCTTGCGGTAAAGCCGATAAAATTTTTTAGTGAGTGAAAATATGACGACAACAAACAAGGTCTGTTCCTTTACGGGTCACAGACAGATTCCCCTCGCCGAGCTTCCTCTCATAAAAAAGCGCCTTTACGACACGGTGCTGGAGCTATGTGAAAGAGGGACAGTAGAATTTATTGCAGGCGGTGCGCTGGGGTTTGACACCCTGGCGGCAGAAGCGGTGCTTGAAGCAAAAAAGCTATTTACAAATATTATTCTGCACCTTATTCTCCCCTGCCGTAATCAAAGTCTGTATTGGAACGACCGACAGATTGAAAAATATGAGAGG
>JAZSLY010000171.1:0-6847 GCA_045535585.1 Eubacteriales bacterium | reverse complement strand
CTGAAACGATTGTATCGCCGATGCTCTTTGTATCAAAGAACCATCTTGAATCCCAATCCTTAATTACGCCAACACGGAGACCGTGGGGATTAACTTTCTGTCCCATAAAACTGATTTAACCTCCCTTTCTTTAGTTTCTCTCTTTTACCGCGAGGGTAATATGAGATGTTCTCTTTAAAATTCGGTCTGCTCTGCCCTTCGCTCTCGGCATAATTCTCTTAAGTGTTCTGCCGGGTGTAGCAAAGCATTCAGCTACGTAAAGCTTGTCTGCGCTCATACCGAAGTTTGTCTCGGCATTAGCGATAGCTTCTTTGAGTAACTTTGTAATATAAGGAGCAGCTGCCTTTGGTGTGTTTTTAAGAATACCAAGTGCGAGGCTTGCATCCTTGTCTCTTATAAGGTCAAGTACGATCATGACTTTTCTTGTGCTGATACGCACGTCACGACGGTATACCTTGGACACTGACTGTTCTGCCATTGCAGATATCCTCCTTTCGCGGTTTAAAGTATGTTACCGCGTTTCCTTTTATTAGTTGTTTGATGTTTTTGAGCCTGAGTGACCTTTGAAGGTTCTTGTCAAGGCAAATTCACCAAGTTTGTGACCTACCATATCTTCGGTAACATATACGGGAACATGCTTTCTTCCGTCATAAACCGCTATCGTATGTCCTACGAACTCGGGGAATATTGTTGAGGCGCGTGACCAAGTCTTAATAACCTTCTTTTCGCCTGCCTTGTTCATTGCTTCGATTCTATCGTAAAGCACCTGTTGAACAAAAGGGCCTTTCTTTACGCTTCTACTCATTTTTGTTTCCTCCTTTCGATAACAGCTTACTTGTCGTTTCTGCGCTTAACTATGAACTTGTTTGTGCGAGCCTTCTTGTTACGAGTCTTGTAACCAAGAGCGGGCTTGCCCCAAGGAGTTACAGGTCCGGGACGTCCGATAGGTGCACGTCCTTCACCACCACCGTGAGGGTGGTCAACGGGGTTCATTACTGAACCTCTTACTGTAGGACGGATACCGAGGTGACGAGTCTTACCCGCCTTACCGCGCTTAACGTTTTCTGCTTCAACGTTTCCAATCTGACCGATAGTAGCCTTACAATCCATACGGATGTATCTTACCTCGCCCGAAGGAAGTCTTACCTGAGCAAGCTCATCCTCTTTAGCCATAAGCTGCGCTGAGCTACCAGCTGTTCTTACAAGCTGAGCGCCCTTGCCGGGATAAAGCTCAATGTTGTGAATGAAAGTACCAAGGGGAATGTTTGCGATGGGAAGTGTGTTACCGGGCTTGATGTCAGCATCGGGAGCTGAAACGATCTTGTCGCCAACCTTAATTCCCACAGGAGCAATTACATACGCCTTTGTGCCATCCTCATGCTCGATAAGTGCGATATAAGGATTTCTGTTGGGGTCGTATTCGATAGCAAGTACAGTTGCAGGAGTTGCATTCTGTCTCTTGAAATCTATAATTCTGTATTTCTTCTTGTTTCCGCCGCCTCTGTGACGAACAGTGATTCGACCAAGGTTGTTACGGCCGGCGTTCTTCTTGAGCTCTACAACAAGGCTTTTTTCAGGTGTCTTCTTTGTTACTTCCTCAAACGTGGGAACAGACATCTGTCTTCTACCGGGAGTTGTGGGTTTGTATACTCTTGTAGCCATTTTTTCACTCCTCCTTCGATTACATCATACCGTCGAAGAACTCGATTGTCTTAGAGTCAGCTGTAAGAGTAACAACTGCCTTCTTCCATTCACTTGTGCTACCAAAGTGAACACCGAGTCTCTTAGGTTTGCTCTTTGCGTTTATTGTGTTTACGTCGAGTACCTTAACCTTGAAGATTTCTTCAATAGCCTTCTTGATCTCGACCTTGTTTGCAGTTTTTGCTACCTTGAAGGTGTACTTCTTTTCAGCAATGCCCTGCATGCTGGCTTCTGTGATGATTGGCTTTATGATAATATCGTAGGATGTTTTCATTTAGCATATACCTCCTCGATTTTTTCGATAGCAGGTTTAGCTATAACCAAACTGCCACAGTTGAGAATGTCGTAAACATTCAGGTTGTTAGCAAGTGTTGTCTTAACACCGGGGATATTTGCAAAGGACTTGATAATCATCTTGTCGTTCTCGGGAAGAACTACGAGAGCCTTCTTTTCTGCGCCGATTGCAGCAAGCATATTTACCATTGTCTTTGTCTTATATTCGCTTGTAGCGATTGTGTCAACTACCTTTACGCTGTCGGAAACACACTTTGAAGAAAGAGCGCTTCTGAGAGCGATTGCACGAACCTTCTTGTTAAGAGAAAGTTTGTAGCTTCTGGGCTTAGGACCAAGAGCTACACCGCCGTGTGTCCACTGAGGTGAACGGGTTGAACCCTGACGTGCTCTGCCTGTACCCTTCTGTCTCCAAGGCTTGATACCGCCGCCGGAAACTTCTGCTCTTGTAAGAGTTGACTGTGTACCCTGTCTCTGATTAGCAAGGTATGCACGAACTGCCATGTGAAGAACGGACTCGTTAATCTCTGCGCCGAAAAGCACGTCGCTGAGCATTACTTCGCCTGTTTCTTTACCGGTCATATCATATACTTTTACGCTTGGCATTGTATTCTCTCCTTCCTACAAGTTATGCCTTAACGGAGTCACGGATAAATACGATACCGCCGCGAGCGCCGGGGATTGCACCCTTAACTGCGATGATATTCTTTTCCGCGTCAACCTTAACGACATCCAGATTCAGTATTGTAACCTGCTCGTTACCCCACTGACCTGCCATTTTCTTATTCTTGAAGATTCTCGCAGGGTCGATAACACCCATTGAGCCTGACTGACGGTGGATAGGACCGATACCGTGAGTCTTACCGAGCATGCTGAGATTCCAACGCTTGATAGCGCCTGTGTAACCGTGACCCTTTGAAGTGCCTGTTACGTCGATCTTGTCGCCTGCTGCGAATACGTCAGCCTTAACCTCATCTCCTACGTTGTAAGAAGCAACGTCGTCGAGTCTGAACTCCTTGAGATGACGCTTAAGAGTAATATTAGCCTTACCAAAGTGACCCTTGATGGGCTTTGTAACCTTCTTGTCGGCTACGTCAGCAAATCCGAGCTGGATTGCATCATATCCATCTGTCTCAACGGTCTTCTTCTGCACAACGGGGCAGGGACCGGCTTCGATGATGGTTACGGGAATTACTTCACCGCTTTCAAGAAAAATCTGTGTCATACCGATTTTCTTGCCGATAATACCTTTTTTCATTTTTTCCTCCTAATTATTGGTTGGGTGACCCAACTTGACTAGTTTTTGCCGCGATTAAAATACTTTAAGTTCGATTTCAACGCCGGCGGGAAGTTCAAGACTTGTGAGTGCCTCAACAGCGGCCTTTGATGGCTTGATAACATCAATAAGTCTCTTGTGAGTGCGCATCTCAAACTGCTCACGGGAATCCTTGTACTTGTGTACTGCACGAAGGATTGTTACCACTTCCTTTTCGGTGGGCAACGGAATAGGACCTGAAACCTGAGCGCCGAAACGCTTAGCAGTCTCAACAATCTTCTCCGCTGACTGATCGATAAGAGTGTGGTCGTAAGCCTTAAGTCTTACACGGATCTTTTCATTTGCCATAATTTGCCTCCTTAAAAAATGTAGATTTTTTGGGAGCAGAAACTAACACCGCGCCGGGTGTTCCATTAACACCCTTTACAAAAGGATTTTGAATGATATCAAAATCCGCAGGCGTACCTCACCCATAAAGAGCAAGGGTCAACTTCGCTGCAACTCGGATTCAGCCCACTATATATATAATGGAAGAAACCTAAACGAAATTGAATTATGTCAGTTGTACTGTCGCCCGTTTCCCGGACATACTCTGCGGAAATTCCCTACCTCACGGTAGCCACCTCCCGCTTCATCGCATATCAAGCTTTGATAGTATAGTATATATTGTAAAATTTTTCAATGGGAAAATTTAAATATTTACAATTTATTAACATTTAAAGCCCGCTTTTTTCTCGTTTTTTCTTTTTTCTCCGTTTTTCGCAATTATATACGAACGTATTTATTCTTTTTTGTATTGACAAAAACGGAATGATAATGTATAATCTATAATGTTAATTTATAGTTGATTTACAAGGAGATTTAATAATGAAAAGATTTGTTGTTCTTATGCTTTCTGTTCTCGCAGTGATGGCGCTTATGCTCACCTCCTGCGGTGCTAAAACAGTTCTCGTTCGCGTGCTTGACGCTGAAGGCACGGTTATCTGCGAAGAGACCGTAACACTCGGTGTTGAGAACCCCGATTCAATTCAGGGCAAGAACTTCTACGGACTTGACTGTCTTGAAGCTGCTCTCAAGCAGGCAGAAATCGAATACTACGTTAATAAGGAAGACGTTGACGCATTTGTAGTTACAAACATTGGTGATATCGCTTCTGACAAAACTAACCAGTTTATTTATTACGTAAAGGAAAATAATAAGAGTGACTTTGTTAATAAAAGCGGTTTGACTGCTCAGCACGACGAAATGAAGGGCGGAGAGGTTTTAGAGTTCAGATTTGAGTCTATCGCCGAATAAATAAATTAATAACCGCCCAAACGGGCGGTTATATTTTTTTGTTTTTGGAGGATTTATGGAGTTTATTAAGGACATATATAACGGGAATGCGCTTGAAATTGCAAGGCGCAATTTAGCTGAATGGAAGGTGCACGCAAAAAGCGATAAGAAAAGCGACGAATTTATTGCGTCTCTCGACGACGATGCACTTATCCGAAATTTTGCTAAAATAATAGGCTTTGGCACGGCGGGTCTCAGAGGTAAAATGATTGCAGGCAGTGCCAATATGAACGAAGAGACGGTAAGGTTTGCTACACTTGCCCTCGCTCAATGCATTATTGAAGCCAAAGGCTCTGAAATGGGTGTCGTTATTGCCTGCGACAGCCGAAACAATTCTCAGCGCTATGCTGAAATCTCCGCCGAGGTATTGACCGCTTCGGGAATAAAGGTGTTCATTTTCGAGTCACTCCGTCCCACGCCCGAGCTTTCCTTTGCCATAAGAGAGCTCGGCTGTAAAGCGGGCATCAACATCACCGCTTCTCACAACCCCAGCGAATACAACGGCTACAAGGTATATTGGGAGGACGGAGGTCAGCTCCCTCCCGTTGAAGCTAAAATGATTGCCGACAAGTTCTACGAGCTTGATTTCTGGAATATCCCCACTCTTGATTACAAGGAAGGGGTTGAAAGCGGAAAGATAACGGTTATCGGAGAAGAAATTGACCGTGCATATCTTGAAAACGTACTTTCAAAGACCATTGACCCGAAGAAGATAAAGGATAACCCCGACGTGCTTAACATCCTTTATACCCCTCTTCACGGCGCAGGCTATCTTTTGGCGCCGCGTGCGCTGAAGCTGGCAGGCTTTGAGAAGGTTGCGGTGGTTGAAGCACAAGCCACTCCGGACGGAAACTTCCCCACCGTAAAAACGCCTAACCCACAGTTTATACAATCCTTTGAAGAAGGAATAAAGGTAGCGGGTGACGCCGATATTATCATAGCCAACGACCCCGACGCCGACAGAATGGGCGTTGCGCTGAAAAAAGGCGGGGAATATTTTACCCTGTCGGGTAATCAAATCGCCCTCATACTCATAGACTATATAATAAAGGCAAGGAAGGCGACGGGAACTATGCCCGAAAACCCTGCCATCGTAAAATCCATAGTGTCCTCAAAGCTTTCCGAGGTTATATGTAAGAGGCACAACGTGGAAATGTTCAACGTATACACGGGCTTTAAATATATAGGAGAGAAAATCAAGGAGTTTGAAACGTCAGGATCTCACAATTTCCTTTTCGGATTTGAAGAAAGCTACGGCTATCTTGCAGGTACCTATGCAAGAGATAAGGACGGCGTTTCGGCAGCACTTCTGATTGCAGAAGCGGCGCTCGATTCCAAGCTTCGTGGCATGACTCTCTTTGACACCCTTGACGAGATATACAAGGAGTATGGCTTCTGGGGAGAATATTGGGACGAAAGCATCATAACCAATCCCGCCTTTCAGGAGGAAATGGCAAGCATTATGCGCCGTTTGAGAGAAGAGCCGCCGAAGAGTATCGCAGGCTTGAAGGTGGCGCGCATTGCGGACTATTCTATTGCCACCAAGAAAAATCTCCTGACGGGAGAGACCACTCCCCTGCCCTTTGCGCCCGAGAACGTGCTGACCTATACTCTTGAGGACGAAAGCAGCGTTACCGTAAGACCGTCGGGCACAGAGCCTAAAATCAAGCTTTACTATTTCATTTCCGCCGAAAATGAAGAAACGAGTAAAGAGAAATTAAATTTGATTAAAGCCTTTTTCAATTTTTAAAAAACTCTTGACTATATTACAAAAATAGTGTAATATAATAATAGAAAATGTCCGAAAATAAAGGAGGATACTAACGTGGCTGAAAACCGTGATTTTGAAGAAGATATACTCACCCTTACCGACGAAGAGGGTGTAGAAAAGGACTTTGCCGTTATAGGCGATATGGAGCTTGACGGTAACACCTACCTTGCGCTCGTTCCCGTTGACGAGGACGGCGACGAGTTTGTAATTCTTAAGATAGCTCTTGACGACGAGGGCAACGAAATGCTTGTTACCATCGACGATGACGATGAGTTCTACAAGGTTGCTGACGCCTTCGAGGACGAGCTTATGGAAGAATGCGACCATGACGGTTGCGACGGCAACTGCGAGCACTGCCACTAAACTAAGTTTCCTGCCCTTCTCGTGATACTTGCATTATAGACCCACAACACTTAAATGGATTCCCCTACTCGAAGCAGGTGCAGACCTCCCGTACTTGTACGGACGTTGGG
>JAZSLY010000117.1:0-2708 GCA_045535585.1 Eubacteriales bacterium | reverse complement strand
AACTCTCGCGCATCTATTTTAGCACAAATGCAGACGTTTGCCAAGTCCCTTCCCGAATATTCTTTAATTCGCAGTATGGCTTGCGTTGGAGATACACTTACTCCGCTTGTTATTGCGGAGATTGGCGATGTTAGAAACTTTCATTCCAAGCACGCCCTGGTTGCGTATGCAGGGATTGATGCACCGCCTTACCAATCCGGTAGCTTTTACGGAACGGAGCGACATATTTCAAAACGCGGCAACGGTTATTTGCGCAGAGTTGGCTTTGAAATTATGCAATGCAAGCTTCGTTTCAAGCCCGAGGACGATGTGGTGTATGACTTTATTCAGAAGAAACGCTCCGAAGGCAAAAGCGGTAAGGAAGCTATGGTTGCCGGCATTAACAAATTCCTTCGTATTTACTACGGCAAGGTCACTGAGCTTTACCGTGAATTAGAAGCCTAATTACATACAACCGAATACCTTTCGGGCGAAAAAATTTATCCCTTTTCGCCCTTTTGGTGCTTCTTCTGTTGCCGTAAAATTTTTCTCAATTATTTTCGAAAAACCTATTGACTTTTCTTAGCAGGTTTGACTACAGCGACTCAAATTTTTCATCTTGATAAAACACAAGGTAGAGCGTAATGCCCAGCCTTGCTTTTTTTATTGAAAACCATTGATGCCGACAAATGTTAAAACCAATATGAATATAAGATAAATAACCGCGTGTAAAAACGCAGTTTTATACTCGTATTTTAGCACCTTTTTTATACTGCTGTCGGTCATACCGATGCTTTTGTATGTAGCAAGTGTTTCGCGCCTAACGCGGTTATGAGCTTGAATGATATACATTGTCTGCAAAACTCCAAATACCATCAAGCCGAGGAGGGCTAACACTCCGAATATTGCTATTTTTTCTGCAAATATTCCTACAAGCGCGGTAGCATCAACACCATAGCTTGGCGTATAATCTGTTACGCTTGTTTCCGATACAAGCACAAAGAAAATTACTGCTAAAACGGGATACAACACGCAGGAGATAAACATAAACGTAATTCTTCTATACGTGCTGCTATAATAAGCAACGCTCTTTTTTGCAATACGTTGTTCTACGGGCATATGACGGAACGTGTACGAATTTCTATAATTGTGCGTTTCACCGGCTTCTTTTGTGTTATGCGCCTTGACCGTTTCAATTACAGATTTCTTTCGTCGCACGCTCGGAATATAAGTAAACATCAGAACTAAAATGATACCGAGTGCAGAGAGCAAAGCAGGAATTAGCATTGAAACGGGTGAGTGTGTATAGTCGCTAACAAAAATGCGAGCAACCATATCCGTAAATATACTTGAAGGAAGTAAGCCAAGAAAACAACCTAATATAATCGGTATTCCGTATAAGATAAGGGTTTCGGTAATAGAGATTGCTTTTCTTTGACCGCTTGTAGCGCCAATGCTAGTAAGCGTTGCGAAGAAGTGCTTGTTTTCTTCCGTTCGTAACCGCGCAAATATAAATAGCGAAACGAAGGAAAGAATTACAATAGCTATTGCTATAAAACTAATTCCCGATACAATTTCCTTAAAGAATGAACTGAAAGACTCTATCGTTAATATATTTTCTCCGCCTACGGCTTCAATCCCGAAAGTCGGATTTGCGGCTCTGAATGCTTCAAGAGAAATGACGAAGCATACAAAGAAGGATATAGCAAACATAGAAACGAAGGCAGCAAAGGATTGAAACAAGCTTTTTCTTAGGCTTTTTTTCATTTTTGCAAGAGTGATATGGAATAGCGTTTTCATATCATCTTACCTCGTCACTAATGGCTTGTCCGTTTTTAAGCGATATAAGGCGTTTTGCTCTGTCTGCTACTACTTTACTATGAGTAACAATAATTACGGTGATCTTCTTTTCTTCGTTTAACTTGCAAAGAAGTCCAAGTATATCCTCGCTGTTTTTCTCGTCAAGATTGCCGGTAGGCTCGTCTGCAAGAATAAGCGATGGCTTTTGATAGAGCGCGCGTGCTATTGCTACTCTTTGTTGTTGACCGCCCGACAAAGCGCTTGGGAAATCACGCTCTCTGCCAAATAGTCCGACCGTTTTTAAAATCTCCTTTAGCTCGTCCTCGTCAACCTTGCCACCGTCAAGCTCTACGGGAAGGGTGATATTATCCCTAATGTTGAGTTCCGGGATAAGATTATAGAATTGATAAACAACGCCTATCTTGCTACGTCGCATTTTGCAAAGCTCGTCAGAAGAAAGCTTTGTCAGATCAATCCCATCAATAATTATCTCGCCCTTGTCAGCTACATCCATTCCGCAAAGCTGATTTAAGAGTGTGGTTTTGCCGGAGCCGGACTCGCCTATAATGGCAACCAATTCTCCGTCTTTGAACGTAAGATTGACACCGCCAAGCGCGACAATTTCCGTGCCGAATGACTCATATTTTTTCGTAAGATTTGTAATTCTAATTCCCATCAGCGTTCTCCGAGCCAACAAAATATGTTAAATCCTTGATTGTTTTAATTTCGTCTTTTTTGAACAGAGAATTTCGATAATTTATAAGCACTATTCCACCCACCGCGATATCATCTACGGTTATGTCCTCGTCACAGCAGTTTTCAAGGTCGCTTTTGCCGTCTATTATAAACGAAAATTCTCCGCCAACGATTGACTCAGCTTTTAATATGTAAGTACCATCTTCTTTTTCGGTTATGCTTGTCACTCTACC
>JAZSLY010000042.1:0-3524 GCA_045535585.1 Eubacteriales bacterium | reverse complement strand
GACTCTGAACAAACTTCGCTACTACGATAAGCTTAAGCCTCGCACCTGCTCGGCTACGCTTCCTGTATGGCTTGAATTTTTGCTCGTTTCGCGAAACGCTTCACGGCAAAAATCCCCCGCTCATGCCCGTTACAATCGTACGGCGACGAGCTTCAGTTTGTCCATTCACGGCATTTTTTCCTATCTCCTTAAGAGTCAGGGACTGTTTATTTTATTCTCTTCCTTTTAAAAAATCTCCTATATCGAGAATTGCCTTTTTCAAATCCTTTTCCTCGGGCAGAGCCACTATCCTGAAATGGCAGTTGTCTTTGCAATAAAACCCGCTTCCTGCCACAACGAGTATGTTTTTCTCCTCCAAAAGCTTTGAAGCAAAGTCACGGTCGCTTGAAAACCCGAAGCGAGCGAGGTCAAGCCTTGGAAAAAGGTAGAACGCCGCCTTGTTTTCCACAAGCTCCACGCCGTCGATGCCCGAGAGAAGAGACGAGGCAAGCTTGTTCTGTCTGTAAAGGCGTCCTCCCTCGCCTATCATTCTTTCGGTATATTCACGGTCACGAAGCGCCTCGGGAATAATAAGCTGCATCAGGGCGTTAGAGCAAAGGCGGATAGAGCAAACGGTGGTCAGCGCCGTTTTCAGCTCGTTTTTCCTCTCCTCACGTCCGCTTACCACAAGCCACCCGCACCTGAAACCGCAAAGACAATGGGACTTTGAAAGTCCGTTGAAGGTAACTACAAGGGCATCCCCTCCCAGCGTAGCGGTAGGGGTGTGCTTCACGCCGTCCAAAAGTAGTCGGTCGTATATTTCGTCCGAGAATATGACGAGCCCCCTCTCGCTTGCAAGCCGATATATTTCCTCCACCGTTTCTCCGTCGTAGACAGCGCCTGTTGGGTTGTTGGGGTTAATAAGGATAATAGCCTTTGTTTTCGGGGTTATTCTGCGCCTTATATCCTCCACGTCGGGACGCCAGAGGGCACTCTCATCGCAGTTATAAAAAACCGCCTTACCCCCTGCCAGCCTTATCATATTTACCCAAAGGGAATATGCAGGCGAGGGCACTAAAAATTCGTCCCCGTCACTGCAAAGGGCGGTGACGGCAAGGTACGCCGCTTCGCTTACTCCGTTGGTTATATAGACGTCGTCCGCCGTGATGCCCCCGACGCCCAGCGCTTTATGGTAATCGCAGATGGCATCTCTCGCCTCGTTCATTCCCCTAACGTCGCAATAGCCGAGGGCTTTCGTCATAGACTCGGTCAGCGCGTTCTTCACGCTATCGGGCATCTCAAACCCAAAGGATGCCGGGTTGCCCGTATTGAGCTTCAAAATTTTCTCTCCGTTCCTCTCCTTTTCAAGAGCACGGTGGTAAAGCTCACCCCTGATATCCGAAAAAACGTTTTCAAGCTTTGAAGAAATCATAAAATCGCCTCTTTTTTTCATTTTTCACTTGATTATATCAAAAATATAGTGTATAATCAAATATATATATTTGTATGTTTTACATAACGTATCATTTATGGAGGAGAATATGTTCCAATACAGCGAATACGTTTACGCGGTTTATCAGGAAAAAAGCTTTACCAAGGCGGCGGCAAGGCTTTTCGTTTCCCAGCCTGCCCTTTCCGCTATGATAAAGAAGGCGGAGGAGAAGCTGAAAATAAAAATATTTGACCGAAGCACCTATACCCTCTCTCTCACTCAGGAGGGAGAAGCGTATATCGAGGCGATAGAGAAGCTTCACGCAATACAGAACGAATTTGAAAACAGAATAATGGATATCGCCAACCTGAACGTAGGCACGCTGACGGTTTCGGGCGCACACTTCATTTCCTCCTTCGTGCTTTCAAAGGTAATAGAGCGCTTTTCGGCAACCTATCCGGGTATTTCCGTAAAGCTGATAGAGTCAAGCTCCAAGGAGCTGGAGGAATATCTTATGAAGGATATGGCGGATATGCTCTTTGACTATAGCTTTGACGAAAAGCTGATTCAGGGAGAGGTACTGTTGAACGAAAAAATTCTGGTGGCAGTACCCCGTGACTTTAAAATAAATAAAAAACTTTTGGACAAGGCGCTGACCACCGAGGATATCGTCTCCAACCGTCACACCTCCCCCGACTGTCCGTCGGTAAAGCTGAACGCCTTTGCAAAGGAGGGCTTCCTTTTGCTGAAGGACGGAAACAGTATGAATTTCAAGGCGAAGGAGCTGTCGGGTGAGCGTGGCTTCGAGCCCCGTGTGACAATGCAGCTTGACCAGCTTATGACCGCCTATAACCTTTGCAATCTGGGTATGGGAATAACGCTTCTCAGCGACACTCTTATTAAATCGGTGCCGAGAAGCGACAATCTTCTTTACTATAAGATATTAAGCGACAAGGCAGAGCGCTCGCTCTATATCGGATACAAGAAAAACAAGCATATAAACGGAGCGATGCAAAAGTTTATCGCTATGACAAAGGAAATTTATTCAGAATATTAAAGAGGTGCTATTATGAACAAAGAAAAGGTAATACTTATTTCTATCGACGGTATGAGACCCGACGGCTTTTTGGGGTGCAAAAATCCCTATATTAACGAAATCATCAAAAAGTCCTACCACTCCTTAACCTCACAGACCACCGTTCCCACGGTAACTCTCCCCTGCCATATGTCGCTATTTCACAGCACCGACCCCACGAGGCACGGAATAACCACGAATATCTACACTCCTATGGTGCGCCCTATCGACGGATTATTTGAGAGGCTGGCAAAGGCAGGCAAGACCTGCGCCTTCTACTACGGCTGGGAGCCTCTGAGAGACGTGGCACGCCCGGGTAGCTGTATGTTTTCCGAGTATATCAACGCCTACACCGAGGAGAGCTCGGACACCACTCTCACCACGAGGGCGCTTGCAAGAATTGAGGAAAGCCACCCCGATTTCGTTTTTCTCTATATGGTGGAAACCGACGAAAAGGGCGGACACGACGCAGGCTGGATGACCGCCACATATCTCTCGGTTTTAAGCCGTGCCATCGACAACGTAAAGCGTGTTATAGAGGCGTGTGAGGACGAATACACCATTATTATTACCGCCGACCACGGCGGACACGACAGAATGCACGGCCCCGATATTCCCGAGGACCGTACAATTCCCAATTTCTATATTGGAAAAGCCTTTGAAAAGAACTGTGAGTTCTCGGGCGGAAGTATCCTTGACATAGCCCCCACTATCGCAAAGATAATGGGAGTAGAGCCGAGTGAGGAATGGGAAGGAAAATCTGTAATCTAAACGGAGACGTTAAAAACGTCGTGAGCGTCAAAAACAAAGAAGTATTAGTTTTTTGCCTTTTTAAAAATTTTCCGCAATAACTTTTATGGTAAAAACTCAAAATGAGTTTTTTGTGAAAAATTATATTGTTTTTGACTCTGAACAAACTTCGCTACTACGATAAGCTTAAGCCTCGCACCTGCTCGGCTACGCTTCCTGTATGGCTTGAATTTTTGCTCGTTTCGCGAAACGCTTCACGGCAAAAATCCCCCGCTCATGCCCGTTACA
>JAZSLY010000066.1:0-6321 GCA_045535585.1 Eubacteriales bacterium | reverse complement strand
CCTGTCGATTATATCAATGCCTTTTTATCTAATGGTGAAGTTTTCTAAATTTGTAACACATCATTGACAAACCTACACTTTTTAAATATTTATTTGTTTTTCGGGTTGCTTTTTTTAAAATTTGATGATATAATAAAATTGTATAAATTTGAGTATATGCCAAAGGAGAACAATTATGGAGCTTGATTTATCCAAAATCTATTCACTTTTAGTTAAAAAGCTGAAATTCATAATTCTTATTGCGCTGATTACTGCCCTGCTCGCCTTCGTTTACAGCAGCTTTTTTATCAGCGAAAGATTTACTTCCACGTCGAAGTTTTTAGTTTTTATTGACCCGACGCAAAATAAGAACTCGGAGGCTTCTTTCGTAATAGACGCCAAGAACTCATATCTTGAAATTTTCGACACCACGAATTTCTTCAAGGAAGTTGCCGATGCGTACAACGAAAAGAATCCCGACAGCAAAATGACCTCAAGTCAGATTAAGTCGGTTACCTCTATCAAGGCGTCCTCCTCGGAGTCCGCGGCATTTTATATTCAGGTAACCACCCAAACGCCAGAGCTTTCCTACGAGCTTGCAAGAACGATTTCCGACTGTGCTATCAACAAGTCGCTATATTACACCGACCTCAATATGTTAAACCAGATCGATTTGATTGACGACCCTCAATTCCCCGTCAACTCATCGTATCCCAACATTACGCAAAATACCCTTTTAGGCTTTATTATCGGAGCGGTTATTTCCTCCTTCATCTTCATCATCGTTTATACCCTCGACGTCAGAGTCAAGACGCTTTCTGATATAACGAACATATTCAACGTTTCCGTTTTAGGTGTTGTTCCCGAGGTTTTGCCCGAAGCAACGAAAAGCAGTAAAAAGTAGCATTGGAGGAAAGAATAATGTTAAAGAAAATGTTTAAGAAGAAAAAGAAAAAGAACTTTTCGGAAATAACAGACGGTACAATTTCTTCCACTGCCTTGTTCTCCGTAAAAGAAGCATACAAAACTATTCGTACTAACCTTATTTTAAACCTTGACGATAAGCCCTGCCACGTATTCGCTATAACCAGCTCACAAACACACGAAGGAAAAACCACCTCGTCCATCAACCTTTCAATTGCACTGGCACAGTGTGACAAGAAGGTTTTGATGATCGACTGTGACCTGAGACGCAAAAACGCAACGAAATACCTTGGCTATTCAGGCACTCTGGGACTTTCCGACGTTGTAAGAGGCAAAAACCGTCACGATGAGGTTATCATCGAGACGCAGTATCCCGGCTTTGCTTTCCTTTCGGCAGGAACAACCGTTAATAACCCCGCCGAAGTGCTTGCCAGCCGTGCTATGGAAAACTTTCTGGAAACGGCAAAGAAGGAATATGATTTCATAATCCTCGATACGCCCCCCATCAACATTGTGTCCGATGCTCTTCCCCTTATCAGCATCAGCGAAGGTGCAATCATCGTTGCACGAAGAGACATCACTACAACCGTAGAATTGAAGAAGCTCTTCTCCTCTCTCGGTATCATTCAGGCTAACGTTGTAGGTATGATTTATATAGGCTCGGACGGCATTTCCGCACCTTATGAAAAGTACCTGCGTTACGACGAAATGTAGGCTTAGTCATCATATACAATTTAAACAAGATTTATATTATACAATTCACAACTTTTTATTAAAAATTTAAAAAGTTGTGAATTTTTTTATAAAAAAACACTTGACTTATCTAAAAAAAGTGTTATACTTAACACAAGTAGATTATTCGGGGTGTTGTATCCATATGCAAAAATCAGAATTTGACCTTATCAATTTGATAAAAACAGGAGATTCTGATGCCTTTGTAGAGTTATCTTCAAACTACAAGGGATTGATACATAGTGTTATTTCATCCTTTAACGTCAGCATATCCGAAAAAGAGGATTTGTTTCAGGAAGGACTTATCGGGCTTTATAAGGCTGCTTTGACCTTTGACACGTCTTTCCATACTACCTTTTCGGGCTTTGCCAGAATATGTATCAGGCACAGTGTCATTTCGGCGCTGCGGACGTACTCCAATGAGAAAAATATTTCTGTTCGTTCCTGCTCTCCTCTCTTGGAGGACGGCGAGAATTACGACTGTTTGCAAAGTCTTGATAAGGTTAGCGAACCTGAACGGCAGTTTATAGAAAAAGAAAATTACAAAGCTTTAATGCATTTGATAAATACAAAGTTATCTGCCCTTGAAAGCCGTGTGCTTCATCTTTTCGTTCAAGGTAATTCCTACGCGGATATATCCTCTTCCCTGAACGTATCCGAAAAATCGGTTGATAACGCAATACAGCGAATCAGAAGCAAATTAAAGTTTTTAGTTTAAATTATACAAGTCTATACGTTTGTTTAGCTTAATCAAAGCGTTTCTTTTAGAAAAGATGGTGGTGAAACTCCACTGACAAACTTTGCCGAACAGGCGATAAATTTTTAACCGAAAGAGGTAACCAAATGTACGAGGACAAGACATTAATCTGCAAAGAGTGTGGTCAGGAGTTTATCTTCTCCGCCGGAGAACAGGAGTTCTACGCAGAAAAAGGCTTAACAAACGAGCCCCAGAGATGCAAGGCATGCCGTGATGCAAGAAAAGCAAATGGCAAACCTGCAAGAGAATTATTCACAACAACATGTGCAAACTGTGGCGGAGAGGCTAAAGTTCCCTTCCAGCCCAGCAATGATCGCCCTGTTTATTGCAGCGCATGCTTCTCAGCAATGAAGGAACAGCAGTAATTATAGCGTGAGTAATTTTAAGTGCAATAGCCTTTCGGCTGTTGCACTTTTTTTGTTTACTAGGAAATTGCATTAAATTGGACCTCGCCGTTTTTCTTTCTTTAGGTAAAAATGCATTACGATAGGCGAGATATGCCAGCGGCTGCTAGCCGCTTTTTTGTTTTCACGAAGCCTTGGTTACAGTTTGAACGGCTATGCAAATAAAAAAGCTTACCGTCGACTTTTAAATTATTTTTAAAAAAATATATACAAAAATTTATTTATATGTTATAATATCATAAAAGAGGTATAATATGAACAACCATAACTATAAACCAAAAAAGATGAATTATAATATTGACAACGAGAACGAGTGCGACGAAAACGTTATTTGTGGCAGAAATGCCGTTTTAGAGCTTGTCCGTTCCTCCCGAAGCGTTGACAAAATTTTTATCAAGGACGGCAATGCAGAAGGCTCTCTGATAGTAGTTCTCGGCGAAGCAAAGTCGAGAGGTATTCCTATCGTTGAGTGCACGAGAGAAAAGCTTGACGAGCTGTCACAGGGCGTTATGCATCAAGGAGTTGTTGCCCTTGCCGCCGCAAAGGAATACGTAAGCGTCGAGGATATCGTCAACATAGCTCGTGAAAAAGGAGAAAAGCCCTTTATCGTTATTGCAGATTCAATAAACGACCCACACAACCTCGGTGCTATCATCAGAAACTGTGAGGGCGCAGGCGTACACGGACTTATTATTCCGAAAAGACGCTCGGCGGGCCTCAGCTCCGTGGTTTCAAGAGCATCGGCAGGTGCTATTGAGCATCTGGCGATAGCAAAGGTTTCAAACATAAACAACACAATAAAAGAGCTGAAAGAAATGGGCGTCTGGGTTGTCGGTTGCGAGGCAGGCGGCAGCGACTATACTGAAATCGACTACGATATGCCGCTTGCGGTAGTTCTCGGAAGTGAGGGCAACGGAATGTCGGAGCTTGTTACGAAGAACTGTGATTTCATCGCTTCTATCTCTATGCGCGGAAAGGTAAACTCCCTGAACGTTTCCTGCGCCAGCGCAGTAATACTCTTTGAAGTTGCAAAGGCAAGACGTATTAAAAAATAACGAAAGGTAATTCAGATTTTAAAATGAGTACATACAGATTTAAGAAAAAAGAGCCCGAAGAAAACAGAATAATGAATGCCTCTGCCACCGAGACCGAGACTACTGCGGTGTTCTCCCCTCCTGCACAGGACGACAAATCAAAGGACGATAAATATGCGGTTTTTCTTCCCTTCACGGTTAAGGACGAGGAAAAGGAAGACGAGAATAATGCTGGTAGCCACATAAGCATCGAGGAGGAAGTGGACGAGGTTACAGAAAAGTCCTCTGACAAGCCTCACGCCTTCAATTTCAATAACTTCCTGAAAAACATAAATCAGGAGCACGAAGCCGATAGCGATATCGTTGAAAAGGTGGAAAGCATTTTCAACAAAAAGGCTTTAACAGTAAGTGAAATCAAGGATAACCTTTCAAGTGGAAAGAAGATAGACCTTGCCGACGTGTTTTCCAACACCCCCAAGGTACCGCTTGAAGAGGAAGAAGAAGCCGAGCCCGAGCTTAACGAAGAAGCTATTGATGAAGCACAAGCCGAAGACACCTTAAACGACGAGGTCGAGGACGTCTCAAACGAAGCCAACGATGACTTAAACGACGACACTATTGAAGACGCCGACGAATCACTCTACGACGAGCTTGAGGACGATTACGAGCCGGAAGACAACAAAATTAACGTTATTGATTTTCTCAAGTCACGTTTTACAAGAAGCAAAGAAACGAAGGAGCTTGAGGAGCACCTGAACCGTAGCGACATTGAAGATTTCGAGGAAAAATACGCAAAGAAATCCCAGCTTGCTGTTATCTCGTTTTTGGCTACTCTCCTTTGTACTATTGCTCTCCTTTACGTTGAAACGAAATTCATACCCCACCCCGAATGGCTTATGCCAGGTAAATACGGCGTTTTGTTCCTTATGATAGATTTACAGTTCGTATTTATCACCGCTATCTGTGTGCTGAATTCAATAATCGACGGTGCAAAGAGTCTCTTCACCTGGAAGCCGAACAAAAACAGTATTCTCTTCGTTTCCTTCCTTATTGCTACGCTCCAAGTGATATTGCATTTTATCGGCAACAAGTTTTCAAAGGATATAATTCTTTATTCTTCCCTCTTTGCGCTTTGCGCCACCGTATCTTCCCTTATATCTCTTATAGAAACAAAGCGTGAGCGCCATTCCTTCAGAATCGTTTCACAGCACAAGGTAAAGTTTGTTGCATCAAAGCGTGATGTGGACTTCTCCAAAAACGAGAAATTCCAATCACTCTTAACTGACAATTCCGCACAATATGCAGTAAAGAAAACAAGCTTTGCATCCAATTTCTTCAAGCTTAATTCCCAAAAATCTCCTTATGACGAAACCTACAAAACGTCAATTCCGTTGACGATAACGGCGTCCCTTATATTTGCCATTCTCGGCGCTACCGCGTTTGAGTACGGCTCATTCACGGATATCGTAAATAACTTTACCTTGGTGTTTATGATGGCTCTCCCTGTCTCGTCAATTTTCATATCCGTTCTTCCCTTCTTCGCCACAAGCATCAAGCTTTCAAGGCTTAAAGCAACCATTATCGGCGAAAAGTCAATAGAGGACCTTGCAAATACAAGTCTCGTTTCTCTTCTTGACACGGATATGTTCAACGCAAACGGTATTAAATTCACCTCAATCAAGACCTATGGTAAGAGCAGAATAGACAACACTTATCTTATAGCTTCAAGAGCATTCAACCTTGTAGGCGGTCCGTTAAAGGTCGTGTTCAGCCGTTCGGTTATTGCCGACGTTACCGACACCAGCGCAGACGAAATTCTTTCTGTTACAAGTAACGGAATTAACGCGACTATCGATTCGCATAAGGTGTTCATCGGCAACAAGGACTATATGGTAGAAACGGGTTACGATTACATTGACGACGCCATTGACAAAGAGTTCGAACACGGCAACGGAAAGATAATGTACGTTGCAATCGACGACGAGGTCAGCGCAAAATTCTACGTAAGATACTCCGTCACAAAGAAATTCCAGAGTCTGCTTGACGCCTTCTCAAATCACGGAATTTGCATGGTGATAAATACAAGGGATCCCAACCTTGACACCACCTTCCTGACACACGTTTTGAAAAACGACTCCTATCCGATAATCATTGAAAAGAACTTGTCTCTCCCAACCGATGACGAAAAAATGCCAAGTAAATGTGAAGAAAGCCCCATTGTTTGCGCTTCGTCGGTTGCTAATTTCCTTAGAACCATTCTGGCATCCGACAAGCTTTCAAGAACTATTTCTATCAACACGCTTGCGAAATATATTTCGCTTGTGCTTGCAGTTGTTCTTGCAGTAGTTGCGCTTTTTGCCGACGGCTCTCACGAAAAAATTACTCCAATTTTCATTTTAGCATACCAATTTATCTGGTCACTGCCAATTATTGCAACGTCATTCTTCGCTTAAAAAAGCGCCTATCAGCCACTGGCATATCTCGCCTATCG
>JAZSLY010000135.1:0-8359 GCA_045535585.1 Eubacteriales bacterium | reverse complement strand
ACGCCATTGACCAATGGCGTGGTGATGGTGACCTCTACGTTCGTAACTGGGATATGAGATATGCTTCAACCGAGCTTTATACTCCTCTTGTTAAGAAGGCAGTTAGCGACGTTATGGCAAAGCTTGGATTAACCCCTGCCGACTATTCCAAAATCGTGCTTTACGGACACGAGGAGAAAAACCGTGTGGCTCTTGCAACAAAGCTCGGCTTTACTCCTGAACAGATAGTTCAAAGTATGTACGACCTAATTGGCAACACCGGTAACGCTGCGGCAGGGCTTATGTTTGCTTCAGCACTTGAGGATGCTAAGCCGGGCGACAGAATTCTGTTCATTAGCTACGGTGAGGGCTGCGACGCCATGTCCTTTACGGTTACAGAAAAGGCGCTTACCTACAAGAGTATAAACTCTGTCAAGTCTCTTATTGCCCGTGGCGACAATACACTCCCTTACGGCAAATATCTCAAGTGGAAGGGCATGATTGACTGCGAGCCACAGAAGAGACCCCCTCAGGAACGCTCGGCGCTTCCCGATTATTTCAGGAACTACAAAAAGAATCATAATCTTTGCGGCTCGGTATGCAAGGAATGCGGTACTCCCGTTTTCCCGCCCCAGAGAGTCTGCGTACATTGTCACGCTATCGATAAAATGGAAGAATATTCCTTCCTTGATAAGAAGGCGCATATCCGCACCTTTACTATCGACGGTCTCTCTCTTTCTCTTGACTCTCCCAATATTCTCGTGGTAATTGAGTTTGAAGGCGGAGGAAAGATGATGACCTATCTTGTTGACTGCAAGAAGGAAGACGTAAAGGTGGGGATGGCAGTAAAGCCAACATATAGAAAAATGTTCGACGCCAACGGTGTACAAACGTATTTCTGGAAAGTCGTTCGCGATACGGAGGAGGAATAATTATGAGCGGTATTTGTAATAAAGTAAGTATAATTGGCATGGGCTGTACCAAATTCGGCGAAAGATATAACACAAGCCGTGAGGACTTGATTCTGGAGGCAGTAAACGAAGCTCTGGAGGATGCAGGACTTGAGCTTTCCGATATTGATGCTTTCTGGTTTGGCTCGTTCTACGAAATGAACGGAACGTCCCTTGCCAGCGTTTTAAAGCCCGATTTCAAGCCTGTAACCCGCATTGAAAATAACTGTTGCACTGGATCCGACACTCTCAGGAATGCGGCTTACGCCGTAGCGTCAGGGGAATATAAGGTGGTAATGGCAATCGGTATGGATAAGCTTAAGGACAATGGATACAGCGGAAATCCCTTTTTCAATCTCTACCGTGATAACACAGAGCCCTCCTTTGGCGGACCTGCCAGCTTTTCTTTGTTAGTCCCTGCGTATAGCGAAAAGTACGGCGTATCCTTCGAGGATATGAGAGAAGCAATGGTCAACGTTTCACACAAAAACCATTTCAATGGCGCTATGAATCCTAAGGCTATGTATAGAAAAGAAATGACTCTGGAGCAAATTCGCAAATCTCCTATGGTATGTGAACCATATCTTACGATTATGGATTGCTCAGGTGTTTCCGACGGTGCGGCGTGTGCTATTCTGACATCAACCGAAAATGCAAAGCACTACCGTGAAGACCCGATGTATATCAAAAGTGCCGAAATCGTTGCAAGCTCTGGAGTTGGTATGCTTGAAATGAGCTATGATTATACGACCATTCTCGAAACCGAAGCGGCGGCAAGAATTGCCTACAAAAAGGCAGGAATCGTTAACCCCTGCGAGTCACTTGATATCGTAGAGCTCCACGACTGCTTCAGTATTACCGAAATCGTACTCTACGAGGCTCTCGGACTCAGTGATAAGGGTCAGGGATGGCGCGACGCTTTAAACGGTAAGTATAGAATAGACGGCAAGCTCCCCGTCAACACAGACGGCGGTCTAAAGGCTATGGGACATCCCGTAGGTGCAAGCGGTATCCGCATGGTGTACGAAAGCTGGCTTCAATTCCACGGCAAAGCAGGTGCAAGACAGCTCGATAATCCAAGACTCGGTCTTGCTCATTGCCTTGGCGGTAAGCCCTGGAACAATGTTTCGAGCGTAACTATTGTGGGTCGTGACCTTGATTAAGGAGGAGTCAATGGATAAAACGGAATATAAATCTGGAGCGTTGTCGGGACTTAAGGTTGTAGACTTAACTCAGGTGCTTTCAGGCCCTTTTGCGACTATGTGGCTTGCGGCAATGGGTGCCGATGTCATCAAGATAGAAAACCCTGCTTCCGCCGACGTTACCCGTACCTACCCTCCGCTGAAAAACGGTCACAGCGGATATTTCCCTACTGTAAACCGAAACAAAAAGGGAATCACACTTAATTTGAAGAGCGATGACGGAAAGGCAATTTTCTTTGACTTGATAAAGGACGCCGACGTTGTTGTCGAGAACTTCCGTCCGGGTGTTATGAATAAGCTTGGCGTTGGATACGAGACGGCAAAAAAGATAAATCCAAGAATTATATACGCATCAATTTCAGGCTACGGCACCTACGGTCCGTATAGTGACCGCCCGGGCTATGACGTTACGGCACAGGCAATGAGCGGACTTATGCACCTGACTGGTCAAAAGGACTCCGAGCCTACACGTGTAGGCTCGTCAATCGGTGATACCGTTGCGGGTATGAGCATAGTTATAGCTATTCTCTCTGCTGTCTACGCACGACAGACAACGGGCGTGGGTCAAATGGTGGAAACTTCTCTCGTGGACTCCCTTATCAGCCTCAGCACCCAGGACTACATACAGTATTTTATTGCAGGAATTGCTCCAAAACGAATGGGCAACGTATATAGAGCATGGGCGCCCTACGGCACCTATAAGGCAAAGGACGGCTACTATAATCTCGGAGTGGGCACAGAGGCTCATTTCCGTATTTTTGCCGAAGCCATAGGTAAACCTGAAATGGCTAATGACCAGCGTTTTCTCACCCACGCCGACAGAGTTAAAAACAGAAGTGAAATGGATGCAATTATAAACGAGTGGGCAGAGGACAAGACTGTCAGCGAAATATGTGACGTTATGGTTGAAAGGGGCGTTCCCGTAGCCCCGGTAAATTCAATTGAGGAAATCTCGTCCGATCCGCATATTGCAGGCGCTCGTGATATGTTTCCAACGCTTTCTCAAGCCGAGATTGGCGACTTCAGGGTAACGAATATACCCATCAGGTTTTCACAGTCAGGGCTGGCGCCTCTCAAGGCGGCTCCAATGACGGGTGAGAACAACGAAGAAGTATTGAAGGCAATCGGCAGAACAGAGACGCAAATAAAAGAGTATAAAGAAAAAGGCATAATTTAAAGATATGAGTGTTATGAACAAAATTTTCCCCGACCTCCCCGAGTCCGAGGGTATTAATAACGCACTAAAAAGAGCAAGGCAGTTGTGCGAACTGAGATGGACACCCATTCGTCCTTTTCCTGCAACTATGCCGGGTGCTAACGCGTTTATTCCAAGCTGGGACGACAGAGAAGGGGTAAACTGGCATTTGCCTGCCTTCAGGGCGCAAACGGGAGCTAACTATTCCGCAGCAAGATACGATGAAAAGTATGTGGGTATAAACGTTTCTATTGAAACCTTTATGACCGCACTTTCCAATCCTGACAGCGTGCTATATACGCGCAGTTTGCACGGAAAGCATATTTTAAGTTCGGCTTATTATGGTACAGTTTGTTCGGAGTTTGTCAGCTATGTTTTTGAAATGCCGTTTCATATCGACTGCCAGCAATGGCCCTTTCTCCCCGGAATCAGCGAGGTTGATTCCAAGTCATTGGAAAACCTCAAGCTCTGCGATATCATTCTTGACAGAGAGCGTCACGTTGCAATTATCACGGGAATCAACCGTGACGAGAGCGGATCCGTTGTTGATATCACCGTCACCGAAAGTACTCCGCCGAGGGTTATATCTACGGTGTTCACCCCAACGGAGTTTAGAGAATATTGGCTAAAAAACAATTATGAGGTTTTAAGATATTCTAAAACCGACGGCATTACCTATTCGCCAGACCCCTTTGTGCAGCTATCTGACGACCCTATTTTGCCTTTACCTGACGTCAACTCCATCATTATGAGTGACTATGGCAATAAGGCGAATTATTTAAAAGGGGAAACGGTTATGCTTTCTGTTTTCGACCCGACGTTTACCGATGTGGACGTTATCTACAACGGCGTTAAAACAAGGTATGTCGTCGATGAGGGTAAGGTAAGCTTTACTCCCGACAAGGTGGGTTACTATAAAGCGGTGGCAGTTTCGGGCGCGAAAGAAAGTAAAGCGGTAGAGTTTTGCGTTGTAAACGCAACCGTAACAACCGATAAGAAGAATTATAATGAAGGAGACGAGGTTGTTCCTTCCTTCTTCTGCGAGGGCGAGGATGAGCTCAGAGGTTGGGTGGTCAAGACAGATAAGTATGCGAAATACTGGGGCTATCCAATCGATGACAATGGTGATATACCAAGGGGTGCAAAATTACCAAATGGTAAGTATCTCGTTATCGCTCTTTATAGAAACAAATTCGGTGTATATAGCTCAAAGCCCCATTTCTTTGACGTGGGCTAATAAAATTTTATTTAAGGAGAAAAAATTATGAAAATCAAAAACATCGTTGTCTGCGGAGCAGGCACAATGGGAAACGGAATAGCTCAGGTTTGCGCCGCCGCAGGATACCAAGTATCCCTGTGGGACTTAACGAAAGAGCTTGCCGAGGCAGGAAAAAGCAAAATAGCAGCAGGACTTGAAAAGCAGGTTGCTCGCGGAAAAATGACCGAGGAAGCAAAGGACACACTTTTAAATAACCTCACTCCCACCGACGAGCTTTCCTGCACGAAGGACGCTCAGCTTATTATGGAGGCTGTTCTTGAAAATCCGAAGATTAAAAAAGAGCTTTTTGCTAAAATCGAAGCTATTTGTCCCGAGGATGCAATCATTGGAACGAATACCTCCTACATTCCTATTACAAAGCTTGCCGAGGATATGAAGCACCCGGAGCGCTTCCTCGGTATGCATTATTTCAACCCTGTTTATGCAATGAAGCTCCTTGAAATCATCAAGGGTGAAAAGACCTCCGAGGACACCGTTGCAATAGCTATGGCTTTAGCTTGTACAATCGGTAAGACACCCGTAGCTGTTAGAAAGGAAGTTCCCGGATTCATCGTAAACCGTCTTAATAAGGCGCTTCAGGTCGAAGCTATGCGCCTATTACACGAGGGCGTTGCATCTGTTGAGGATATAGATACCGCTGTCAAGCTCGGTCTGAACTATCCTATGGGGCCTTTTGAGATGATGGACGGAAATTTGGAGCTTACTCACACCTGCCTGACTCTTCTCTACGAGATGACGGGCGAAGAGAGATTTAAGCCCACAGAAGAGCTTCTCGCCCATATTAACGCAGGAGAGTTCGGTAAGAGAACGGGCAAGGGCTGGTATAACTACGAAGAATAACAAGAGAGGGATGTCTTTTATGTCCGAAACAAACTTTTCCCCGCTTCACGGAATACGCGTGCTGGACCTTACCCACGTGGTGTCGGGCCCATTTGCATCTCGTTATCTTGCTCTTCTCGGCGCGGAGATTATAAAGGTAGAAAACTTAAAAACACAGGGAGATATGACTCGTCAGACGGGTCCGATAGAAAACGGCACCAGTGTTCGTTTCTGCTCACTTAATCACAATAAAAAAAGTATCTCCCTTGACCTTTCAAAAGATGAGGGCAGAAGGGTATTTCTGCGCCTTATAGAAAAATGTGACGTGGTAATAGATAATTTTCGCCCGGGGACTCTGGAAAAATTAGGCGTTCCTTTCACCAAAATGCAGGAAGTAAACGAAAAGATAATCTACGGCAACCTTTCGGGCTTCGGCACGTACGGTCCTTATCGCGACCTGCCTGCATACGATATTATAGCTCAGGCTATGAGTGGAATGATGATGCTAAACGGCGAGAAGGGCGCACCTCCCGTAAAGGTTGGCACGTCTATTGCCGATATTATCGCTGGTATGAATCTTGTTATAGGAGTTCTTGCCGCCATTCACAAGAGGGATGTGACGGGAAAAGGATGCTCTCTCGAAACAAGTCTTACCGATTCACTGATTTCTGCTTTAATGATGGAATATATCACCTATTTTCACACGGGCGTTCTGCCCGAGAGAATAGGCAACGAGTACCGAGAATGGTGTCCTTCAGGCTCATTTGCCGCCCGTGACGGATATTTCGTTCTTGCTGTGGGCAGGGAAGCAGAGTTTACACGTCTTGCAAGGGACGTCCTTCACAACGATGAATTGGCGTTCAGTGAAGAATATAATTCCCACTCAAAACGTGTAAAAAACAGAGAGACAGTAAATTCTGCTATCTCCGAGTGGAGTGCAAATTTAAGTGTGGATGAGGCTTGCAAGGCTTTAAGAGAAGCGGGAATTCCCTGCACTCAGGTCTATAACGTGCCCGAAGTAACTAAGGACGAGCATATTAAAGATCATAGGGAAATGTTTCTTCACTACTCTCAATCACAGGTTGGCGATATCACAGTAATCAATATTCCCGTCAAGTTTCACGGACTTGACACTCCAAGCATAACTCCTGCACCGCAATTCGGGGAGCACACAGAGGATATTTTGAAAAATCTGCTACACCTGACTGACGATGAAATCTCGTCACTTAAAGCTGTCGGAGCTGTAAAAACAAACGAATGATAAAATAGTCTGCAACTGTTTTGTTGCAGACTATTTTATCTTAGTCAATAAACATTTATCGACAAACGATAAAAAATCATTGACAAACGTTAAAAGGTGTGATAAAATTAAATCGTAGAAAGATAGGAGGTACAGATATGAAAGGTATTTTTAAACTTGGTATGGTTATTACCAAAATTTTAGAGGTTTTCCACTGGGTAGGCACGGCACTTATGCTTGGCGCTACGGTTGCATCTGTTGTGAAGAGGGATTTTATCAAATATTTCGTAGATTTCGACGCAAAGGAATGCTGCGGCGCCAATCTTGAGGTCTACGGCTTCGAGGTAAACGCCCCAGTTGTCAACGGTCAGGTTGATGTGACGACGTTTACGCTCTTTGGAGTCGGTGCTATTATTGTTCTCGCACTTATGGCTATGGTTTTCCGTAATCTTAACCTTATCTTCAAGCGCTCCGACAAGACTCCATTTAATAAGGACAATGCCCGTATGATGAAGGAAATCGGCATTTTCTCAATTGCTATACCCATAGTAGAATTTATAATGAGCATTGTCATTCGTCTCGTTTTAGGCGTTGAAAGCGCCGAAATCAGCATCAATACCGGTGGAATACTTATGGGAATCATCGTTTTGTGCCTGACACAGTATTTCGTTCACGGCGCAGACCTTGAAAACGACGTTGACGGACTTCTTTAAGGAGGCGTAATGGGAAAAATCGTTTTAAGACTCGATAGGGTAATGGTTGAGAGAAAAATTTCTCTCAACGACCTTGCTGAACGGGTTGGCATTTCCAACGTAAACCTTTCTAAAATCAAGAACAACAAGGTCACGGCAATGCGCTTTTCAACCCTTGCCGCTATCTGCGAGGTGCTTGAATGTGAGGTAGGGGACGTCCTCGAATTTGTGAAAGAGTAAAAGTAAACCGACGGTTTACTAAACTCTACTTCTCTTCGGTTTACTTCTTTGAGAATCCGTACTATAATCTAATTACCAAATTGAAAGGAGATAAATCAAATGGGAAACAGAACTATGGGTGAGATAATCTGCACCCTCCGTCGTGAAAAGGGAATGACACAAAAGGAGCTTGCCGACAAACTGAATATTACTGATAAAGCCGTGTCAAAATGGGAGAGAGATATTGCTTGTCCCGATACGCAGAGCATTCCCAAGATAGCTGAAATCCTTGGCATTTCTGTAGAGGAGCTGATGAATGCTAAAACACAATGCACAAGCGGTCATAAGGGCGCAGGATACTTAATGAATATTACAACAAAAGCACTCCCTGTTGCATTGGGAATTGCTGTGGCTGTCACGGCGCTTCTCGGTGAAATTGACTTAAAATCGGGCTTTACAATGCTTGGCATCGGTCTCACCTCTGTTGGTATATACTTATTAAATAATAAAGATTAAAAGAAGGCTCCACCTTGAAAAAGGTGGAGCCTTCTTTTACAATAGTCTAATAGAGTTAAAATAATTTTCGCCTTCATTTATCGTGAAAGTTTCGGATACCTCAACGCTTACCTCGCCTTGAAAATCCTTTTCGGGACGCCTGTCACCACGTCCCTCCATTTTTGAAGGGTCTACAACCGTTCCGTCGGGAAGCGTCACCGTGCCGTCTTCGTTTCTTTCAAAGTCAAACTTTTTCCCCACAAAGTCGGGCGGAGTCATATCTTCTCTG
>JAZSLY010000021.1:0-2462 GCA_045535585.1 Eubacteriales bacterium | reverse complement strand
ACATTTCCAAATGCTAAAATTCTATTTTTTAATTCATAATACCATTCTTTTGTAGTTTCACTACCCTTTTCAAGGACATTATCTTCAGTATAAACTATAATTTCTTTAGAAACCTTACTAATTTTATCGTCATTTACAACTTCTATAGAATCGGATTTTGATGATTTTGTTTCGTTAATTTGAACTACAGACACGATTCCACCACTAAACTGCTTAATTTCATAAAGTTCGAATGGCATATTAGCAAAAGCGGTAGCACTTTTTTGATAGTCAGTAAATTGAGGAGAAACGAACACTATTCTTGTTTGAGACCAATCAAAATCTTTTAATCCCCTATTCTTTTTAAATATTTCGTTATACAACAACACAAAATCAGCTTTTCTATTTAATAATGTGTACAAATAGGCATACCCTTGGTCCACTAAACTTTCATTTTTACCTCTCTTATATTCAATTATTACAAAGGATTGGGTTTCTTCATTGTAAGCTACAGTATCAAATCGAAATGAATCAATAGAAAACTCCGTAGTAACAAATTGTAGTCCTAATAATTCGTTTAAATTCTTTTCAACAAGATTCTGTAAATCTTTTTCTAATTTAAAATTCACTTCTTTGTTAGAAATAAGCTTTCCACCGTTATTTGTAAAAATCATCATTTTTCCCCTTTACAACAATATTCTTTAGTCAAACAAACGACACTCTCAACGTGTCCCGTGCCGGGGAAAAGATCCACGGGAGTAACCTCTCCGATTTGATAACCTTTTTCGGCAAACCAAGCGCAATCGCGTGCCAGTGTGTCGGGACCGCAGGAAACGTAAACTATTCTCGGAACTCCAAGAGAATCAAGATAATTTACAAGCTCTTCGGTAGTTCCCTTTCGGGGAGGGTCGATAATTACCACGTCGGGGCAAAAATCACCCAAGGTGTCCTTGGCGGTCGCCAAAAGTCCGCGTGTATCCGACGCGTCGCCGCAGAAGAAATAGGCATTCTCTACTCCGTTTATCTTGGCATTCTCACGGGCGCACTCTACCGCCTCGTCAACTATCTCAACGCCCACGATGCGAGCGCAATCCTTCGCCATCGAAAGACCGATAGTTCCTGTGCCGCAATAAAGGTCGGCAACCGTTTCCTTGCCCGTAAGCGCCGCTCTGTCCTTCGCCAAGCCGTAAAGCAGCTCCGCGCCGTCACGGTTGACCTGATAGAACGAGCCTGCCGAAATTTTGAATTTCAAGCCGCAAAGCTCGTCGATTATGTAATCCTTGCCACCGATGCAGATAAATTTATCACCGAGGATAACGTTTGTATTCTTTTTGTTCACGTTCAGCATTACCGACGTAACCGATGGAAATTTTTCAACCACCTCATGGGCAAACTTCTCACTTGCGGGCATTTTATCCGCGTTAATAACGAGGCAAACCATAATCTGACCCGTTTTTTCCGCAATTCGGAGATAGATGTGGCGCAAAATACCGCGTCCCTTTTCCTCGTCGTATGCTTTTATCTTATTTTTCTCGGCAAAATCCGTAACAAATTTCACGATCTCACCGAAAATATCGGGCTGAAGCAGACAGCTCTCGCAGGGGATAAGATCGTGAGTTTTAGCGGCAAAAAATCCCGCTCTCACTCTGCCCTGCACCTCTCTCACGGGGTACTGACCCTTATTGCGGTAGCCTGCCACACGCTCGGTGTGCGCTGTATCAAGCACCACCACGTTTGGAAGTCCCGCCTTGCGAAATGCGTTCTTAACGTAGTCGCGCTTCAAGATAAGCTCGTGCTCATACTTGATATTTCTGTAAATACAACCACCGCAAGATTGGGGAGCCTTGCAATCGGTTATTCTCAAACCTTTTCCGTCCATACGGTTGGGCGAGCTTACAAGTATTTTTTCGAGCCTGCCCACAAGAAAGCTGGATGACACCTTGATTATCTTCGCCAAAATGCGGTCGCCCGTAACGGCACCCTTGACGAACACAACCACCCCGTCATCGGTCTTTCCAACGCCGCACCCCAAGTTATTGAGGTCGATTATATCAAGCTCGATTATATCGTTTTTCTTTATGTTCACAGTTTTTACCTATCAAACGTAAAATTCTTTCCCATCGTCAAGACGGAGGCAACCGATAGTGCCGCCTCTTGCCTCGCCGCAGTCGATTGCGATACTTCCGTTTCCGTAGAAGATCTTACCGTCGCCGCCATTATCCTCGGTTGTAGGATTGTGACCCACGATAACGGTTACGTCGTCAAAATATTTCTTTGTAAGATCAAGAGGCTCGGTAAAGAATGCCTTAGGCTTAAGATCCTCGAGAGCCATGCCACTCTTATATCCATCAATACCCGCGTGAACAAGAAGATATTTCTTGCCACCCACCTCGGTCTCCTCGTAAATAGTCATATCGGTGAGGTAGTCGATAACGCCTTCCTTCATCTCGTCATCAAGAGTACGGAAGCTGTCCAGAGTGCTT
>JAZSLY010000056.1:0-13247 GCA_045535585.1 Eubacteriales bacterium | reverse complement strand
TGATATAACGCTCTTAAGGATAAAAAATGTATGACAAAAATACCTTGTAATTCTGACGAAAATGAAGTATAATAAATATAAATTCAATACTCCAAAACAAAATACGGCAGGTGAAAATATGAAAAATTGGCTTAGTGACGCGGTGGTATACGAGATATACCCCCAATCATTCAACGACACAAACGGTGACGGTATAGGCGATCTTCAGGGTATAATCGAAAAGCTTGATTATATCAAGGATCTGGGCTTTACGGCTATCTGGCTCAATCCCATCAATGCAAGCTCCTTCAGAGACGCGGGATATGACGTAACCGACTTTTACAAGGTTGCAAAGCGCTATGGCACCAACGAGGACTACAAGCGTCTTTGCGACGAAGCGCACAAGCGGGGAATGCACGTTATGTTTGACCTGGTGGCAGGTCATACCTCTGTGGAGCACCCTTGGTTTAAGGCGTCGGCAAAGGCAGAAAAGAACGAATACACCAACCGTTACATATGGACGGAATCCACCTTCTTCAATTCAAAGTCCGACCTTGCGGAAATATCGGGCTACGGTGAGCGTGACGGAAACTATATTACGAACTTTTTCTGGTGTCAGCCGGCATTGAACTACGGCTTTGCCCACCCCAATCCCGAATGTCCCTGGCAGCTTCCCGTTGACCACCCCGACTGTGTGGCGACCAAAAACGAGCTTATTAAAATTATAGATTTCTGGGCTGACCTCGGCACAGACGCCTTCCGTGTGGATATGGCGGCGTCTCTTATCAAGGGCGATACCGACGGAAGCTATATGAGAGCCTTCTGGACGGAGGTCAGAGAGCATATTGAAAAGAGAAATCCCGACGTGCTTCTTGTAGCCGAATGGGGCTTTCCTACCGACGCCATAGGCGCAGGCTTCCACCTCGACTTCCTTCTCCACAGCGGAAATTCTGCCTATACCTCTCTTTTTCGTCACGAGAAGGGCAGAAACACGTCCGACCTTTTCTACGGTCACAGCTACTTCAACAAGGCAGGACTTGGTGACATCAACGAGTATCTGAAGCGCTTTACCTACGACCTTGAAAACACCCGTGGCAAAGGCTATATAGGAATGATAACGGGTAACCACGATATGTCGAGATTGGCGTATAAGAGGACTCCCGAGGAGGTAAAGACGGCGCTTTCCTTCCTCTTTACTATGCCCGGCGTACCCTTCGTTTATTACGGCGACGAAATAGGAATGGATTACATAGAGTCCCTTCCCTCCAAGGAGGGCGGATATAACCGTACGGGCTCACGCACACCTATGCAATGGAACAACGGCAAAAACCACGGCTTCTCGGATAGTGACACTCCCTATCTTCCTACCGATAACCGAGAGGGCGCGCCTACGGTTGAAGAGCAGATGGGTGACGAGAATTCAATTCTCTCCTTTATGAAGAAGCTTTGCGAAATCCACAAGTCACATCCTGCCCTTTGGGCTGAGGGTGGCTTCGAGGTGATTATGGCAGGCTATCCCTTCGTTTATACAAGGGAGGGCGAGGGTGAAAAAATTCTTATAGCGGTAAATCCCAGCGATGAAAATTATACCCTGACCGATATAGAGATAGGTGAGGTATTGCTCTCCCAGAACGCCGAGTGCAAGGACGGGGAAATTAAGCTTGACGGCGTAAGCTTTATTATTGCAAAAGTATAAAAATACAAAACGGAGAAACATTAAAGGAGAAAGAAAATGGAATTTATTTTATTGACCGATGCCGAGAAGGAAGAATATAGAGAAGATATATTCAATATGCTCGTTGAGAGCGACAACGACTTTTTTCCTCCTTTGTCAAAGCGCTATCCTACGAACAGCGAAACGTCATGTAAGGACAGTATAAACACTTATTTTGCAAGCGTTATGCACGAAAAGATACTTGCCACCTTTATCGACGGCAGGCTGGCGGGTATAGTTACATTTATAGAGGATATAAAGGCGTCGATGATACCCGACGAGAATAATATTTATCTTATGACGGTACTCGTTGCGTCAAGCGCAAGAGGCAAGGGGGTTCTTACCCGTTCCTACGAGCACCTTTTCAACGTTTTATATAAGCACAAGAGCATATACACAAGAACCTGGTCCACTAACTACGCACACACCAAGGTGCTTCTTGACAAGTTCGGATTTGAAGAGATAAAGAGACTTCCAAACGACAGAGGCGAGGGCGTGGACACGGTTTATTTCGGACTGAAAAGATAAAGAATTGGGGGAGTAAAGTGGATTTTATCAAGAAGAGCGCAGAATTTGATATTATAAGCTTCGGCGAGGTTATGTTAAGGCTATCTCCGCCAAACAAGGACAAGATATCGCAAAGTGAGGTCTTTGAAAAGGCGTGCGGAGGGTCGGAATTTAACGTGGCGTCGGGCGCATCAAATCTGGGTGTGAGAGGTGCTATAATAACCAAGCTTCCGCGCAACAAGATAGGTCACTTTATGGCAAGGCGCATAAGGTACGGAAACGTGTCGGACGATTACGTGGTCTGGGACAATTCCGACGAAAAGAGGCTTGGCATATACTACTACGAAAGCGGAGTCTACCCAAGAAAATCCGCCGTGGTATACGACAGACGCGACTCCTCCGTCACCACCTTGACGCTTGCCGAAATCCCCGATGAAATTTACGATAAAACGAGGATCTTCCATATAAGCTCTATTTCCCTCGCTCTCGGTCTGGGACTCAGGGAAACGGCGCTGTCGGTTATAAGGAATATGAAAGCCCACGGCGTTGCCATAAGCTTTGACGTGAATTACAGAGCGGCACTATGGAGCGAGGAGGAAGCGAAAAGCGTAATAGAGGAGATATTGCCCCTCGTTGATATACTTTTCGTTTCCGAGGAGACCTCAAGGAGAATGATGGGACGGCAGGGCACTCTTGACGAGATAATGGCAGGCTATGCACGCGACTACGGATGCAAGGTGGTTGCCACCACCCGCCGTGAAGCCACCACACCCACAAAACACAATTTCGGCTCACGGATATACTTTGACGGTAAATACTACGAGGAGCCACACTATAAAAACATCGAGGTCATCGACAGAATAGGAAGCGGAGACGCCTACGTTGCAGGCGTGCTCTACGGAATACTCAAGGGCGAGGGCATCGAGAGAGCGATGTCTATCGGCAACGCTCTGGGCGCAATAAAAAATACCATTTCGGGCGATATGTCCATAAGCTCCATTGACGAGGTGGAATCAATAATCGCATCCCACAGAGCCACGGGCGTTCAGGACGAAATGGTGAGATAAGCGCGGTAACTTTTGAGAGGTAAAAATGAAGGTAATTCTCGACGCATTAAGGCAGGACAGTGAGTACAAAAAAATATCGGCATCCCTCGGCACAAAGGGCGTGTACCTTGTGTCGGGGGTTCCCTATGCCCTTAACTCCACGCTTCTGGCGTCTCTGTTTCTTGAAACGGGCAAAAGGATGGTTGCCATATTCCCCGACGAGCGTGATGCAAACGGCGTGTGCCGTGAGCTCTCCACCTTTGGCGTCAGGGCTCTTTTTCTGCCTGCAAGAGATACCTTTTTCGGCAAGGTGGACGCCCGTGGACACGACTTTGATTATATCAGGCTTTCGGTTCTGTCTCAGGTAGCTCTCGGCGAGTGGGATATCCTTTTCACTACTGCCGAGGCGTTTTGCCAGACCACGATACCTCATCATATTCTCCAAAACCCAAGACTTACTCTCACCCCTGGTAAAGAGGTGGAAATGGAGACCCTTTGCCGTGACCTTGTGGATATGGGATACAAGAAATGCGAGATAGTTGACGGAAAGGGACAGTTTTCAAAGAGGGGCGGAATTCTCGACGTTTTCCCCTCCCATCTTGATTTTCCCTTGAGAATAGAATTCTTCGGCGACGAGATAGACACCGTCTCTGCCTTTGACCTTATTACTCAACGACGGGTAGACATTTTAAAAAAAGTAAATATTCTCCCTGCCTTTGAAATATTTGCAGACGGAGAGGGGAGAGAGAGGCTGAAAAATACCTTCACCACTCTTCTCGCCCGTGAAAAGAGAGAAGAGGTGCGTGAGGCGCTTCAGCGTCAGATAGAGGCAGTTGACAACACTGTGGATATCGACTACGAGCTTTTTGCGGATATCATTTTCGACAGAGTGGAGACCCTTGCCGACTACGTGGAGGACGCCGTCCTCTGTCTCTTTGAAAGCGGAAAGCTTCGTGAAAGGCTGGACGCAAGCACCACTCTCTTAAAGGAAGCAATAGAGGGGCTTTACGACAGCCGTCCCGAGCTTTGGGCAACCTCTGCGTATATCGGGCAGAGGGGCTATGATTACCTTAAGGAAAAGGTGATGGGCACCACCGCAATGGTGTTCAACAGCTTCGTTACGGGTGAGGACTATAAATACCGAGACCTCTTCAAGATGAACGCCCGCAAGACCGTGTCAATGGCGCAGAACGCAGACCTCTTTTTCGACGACGTAGAGGATTTCACACGGAGAGGGTACGACGTGGTCCTTCTCAGCGCAAACAGTATTTCCGCTATGAATCTTCACGAGGCTCTCACATCACGGAACATTTCCTCCTGCATATCAAAGCCCGAGCGTGATTTGGTGAAGGGCTCTGTCAATATAATCTCGGTTATGGAAAAGGAGGAGACGGTAGTAACCCTGCGTGACGGCTTTGAGCTTATGGGGGCAGGCTTCGTGCTCCTCTGTGACCAGACGGGCACACAGGAGTCTAAAAGGTCTACCCGCCACAGAACCTCCAAATATAGCTCCTCAAAGGACAGAATACTTTCCTATAACGAGCTTGAAATAGGCGACTACGTTGTTCATATAAATCACGGCATAGGCATCTATCAGGGCATAAAAAGCATGATAGTGGATAACGTTCAAAAGGACTATCTCATTATCAAATATGCGGCAGAGGACGTTTTGTACCTTCCCTGCAATAACCTTGACTCAATATCAAAATATATAGGCGGCTCGGCAGAAAATATCAAGCTCAACCGCCTTGGCTCGTCCGAGTGGAAGAAGGCGAAAAGCCGTGCTAAAGCGGCGGCAGGCGACGTAGCGCGTGAGCTTATAAAGCTCTACGCCGCACGCCGTGCCACCAAGGGACACGCCTTTTCTCCCGACACACCCTGGCAGGCGGAGTTCGAGGGTGCTTTTGAATATAACGAGACCGACGGACAGCTTCGTGCCCTTGAGGAAATAAAAAGGGATATGGAAAGCGAGGTCCCCATGGACAGACTCCTTTGCGGAGACGTTGGCTTCGGCAAGACCGAGGTGGCGATAAGGGGACTCTTTAAGTGCGTTATGGACTCTATGCAGGCGGCGGTGCTTGCACCGACCACCGTTCTTGCGTGGCAACACTACAACACTATACTTTCAAGATTCAGGGGCTTCCCCGTAAACGTTGCCCTTCTGTCAAGGTTTTCCACAAAGTCGCAGATATCGGCGGCACTTCGTGGGATAAAGGACGGCAGCGTGGATATAGTGGTGGGAACGCACAGGCTTCTTCAAAAGGACGTGGAGTTCAAGCGCCTCGGCTTCTTCGTGGTTGACGAGGAACAGAGATTTGGCGTTACCCACAAGGAAAAGCTGAAGGAGCTATCCAAGGGCGTGGACGTTTTGACTCTCACTGCAACCCCAATCCCCAGAACGCTCAATATGGCGCTCAGCGGTATCAGGGATATGTCACTCCTTGAGGAAGCGCCAAGCGACAGATACCCCGTACAGACCTACGTTATGGAGTTCGACGAGGCGACGGTTTACGAGGCGATAAGGCGTGAGGTCAGACGGGGCGGGCAGGTGTTCTACCTTATAAATAATACCGAGCTTTTAGAGGGCAGAGCGGCAAGAATAATGAATAACGTGGAGGGCGTGACGGTTGCTACGGCACACGGTCACCTTGACCGTGACGAGCTGTCGGAAATATGGCGCGATATGTACGACGGCAAGATAGACGTCCTTGTCTGCACCACCATTATCGAGACGGGCGTAGACGTGCCCAACGCCAACACCCTCATTATCGAGGACGCCGACAGATACGGACTCAGCCAGCTTCACCAGATAAGAGGAAGAGTGGGCAGAAGCAGCCGAAAGGCGTGGGCGTACCTGACCTACCGAAGAAACAAGGTGCTTACCGAGATTGCGGAAAAGCGACTCACGGCGATAAAGGAGTATACCGAGTTCGGCTCGGGCTTCAAGATTGCCATGCGTGACCTTGAAATAAGAGGCGCGGGAAATCTTCTGGGCGCCGAACAGCACGGGCATATGGACAGTGTAGGCTACGACCTTTATATCCGAATGCTTGACGAGGCGATGAAGACTCTGAAGGGTGAAGAAACGGAGACGGTGGAGAGCGACGTCGAAACCGTGGTGGATATTTCGGTTGACGCCTTTATTCCGCAGAAATATATCTCTCTTGAAAAGGTGAGAATTGATATCTACAAGAAGATTGCCGAGCTTGAAAACGAGGACGACACCTTCGACCTTACCGACGAGCTTATCGACAGATTCGGCGAGCCTCCACAGTCGGTACTCAATCTTATCGCCATTTCCCGTCTCCGCCACGAGCTGTCGAAGCTGGGCGTGGTGAAGGTGGTACAGAACGATAAAAGCCTTTATATCTATACGGACGTAAAATATATCACTCCCTGTCAGGCGATGTGCATACTCTGGCGTGACAAGCTTACCTTTACCTCTTCTGCAAAGCCCTACTTCATTATGAAGACCGACAAGAAAAACGTAATGGAGGATCTGGAGCTTTTCGCAGGTGAATTCGCCGAGGTCTTGAAAAGGTACGAGGAGAGCGCGGAAAAATAATTTCGAATAGTGTAGAAATTTTCACATTTATGTAGTAGAATAGGAGATGTTAAAAAAGTCGTGAGCGTCAAAAACAAAAAAAGAAAGCCATTCAAGGCTCTTCTAAAAACTTTTGCATAGTTGATTTCAAGGTAAAAACTCAAAAATGAGTTTTTGTAAAAAATTATATTGTTTTTGACTCTGAACAAACTTCGCTACTGCCGTACAATCGTACGGCGACGAGCTTCAGTTTGTCCATTCACGGCATTTTTTCCTATCTCCTTAAGAGTCAGGACTGCTTAAAAACTCTAATTGAGTTTTTAAGCAGCCCCCCATTCAGCTAAATTCGCTATCGCGAGCTAAATGTGCTTTGCACGCTAAATTTCTATGTAGCTAAATTGACCTTGCGGTCAGCTAAAGGTGAGAATTTAATTTAGCTACACCAAAGGAGTTATTTCGCTATGGAGCGAAGCGGAATAATTTAGCTTTGAGCGACAGCTCAAAATTTAGCTAAAATTCATTAATTATTCATTTGTAGTCGTTGGTACATTGACTACGTAGTTCACTGCTTTTGAAATATCTTTAATTTTATTTAAAGGTCGGAAGGAAATATTATGAAAAGAAGAAACACTTTACTTTGTATGATGCTTGCCATAGCTCTCACTCTCGGGGTGCTGACCTCCTGCGCCAAGCCCAAGAGCGAGACTGTTTTCTCATACGGCGACGCTTCTATGAATGAAAATCTTTATTTTTACGAGCTTGCTATGATGAAAACTCAGGCGTTGCAGGAATACTCGGGAGGAAGCGTTGATATCCCTGCCCTCTGGTCGCAGGTAATGACCGAGGGGGTAACCGTAGGTGACTTTATCTACGCCCAATGCCAGCTCAATATCAGCACGGTGCTCTACTATGCCGATTACGCCCTGAACCACGGGGGAGAGCTGACCAAGGACGAAAAGAAGGAGATAAAGAAGAGCGCCGACGAGCTTGTGGAATCCTTCGGCACCAAGGGCGCTTTAAATAAATATCTTGAAGGGTACAATATCGACTACGATATGTACATAGACTATCTGGAGCTTTATGCCCTCTACAATAAGGGTCTCGGACTTGCTTACGGCGAGGGAGGCGAGAGAGCTATAAGCTACGAAGAGGTAAAGGAATATTACGAGAAAAACTTCGTGACGGTAAAGCATATTGCTATCGGTACCGAATTTGCGGGAACGAAGGAGGACGGAAGCTACGTTTACTATACCGACGAGGAGAAGGCAGAGAAGAGACGCCTGATTTCCGAAATAGAGACGGCACTCAAAAGCGGAGAGCCCTTTGAGAATTATCTCTCCAAGGGTGAGGACGGCTTTGCAAAGGACTACCCCAACGGCTATACTATAACGAAGGGCGTTCTGGATACTGCTATGCAGGGCTATGAGAACGTTGCTCTGGGACTTGAGGTAGGAGCGTGGGACACCTTTGAATTGGAGGGGACAAGCTTCTATTTCATCAAGAGGGTAGAGCTTTTGGAAAGTGACCTTCAAAACTGTGCACAAACCATCGTGACCACCCTGATGCAGCTTGATATGGGTGCTGCGGTGATAGAGAATTACGACAACCTTTATATGAATCAGGAAATTATAGATAATTACGATATTGCTATGATTCCCGTGTTGAAATAACGGAGGAAATATGAAAAAAATAATTGCCTTTATTTCCGTTTTTGTGCTTATCCTTTCTCTTGCGTCCTGCTCTGAAAAAAAGAGTGTGGCGCTCACCTCGGGTAGTACCGAGATAAGTGGAGAAATTTTCCATTCCGAGCTTCTCAGCTACAAGAACGATTTTCTCGTGTCCTACCTTGGCGTGACCGAGGACAGCGAGGAGCTTTGGGCGCAGGACTCTCCCGCAGGCAGAGGTGAGACTCTGGGGGAGACCATAGTGCGTCTTGCCCTTGAGGATATGGTACAGTTTACCTGGGTCGTTGAATACGCAAGGGCAAACGGTATGACTGTGACAGACGAGGACCTGAAGAACATCGAAACCGACAAGAAGGCGTTGAGGGACAGCTTTGAAAGTGAGGAGGGCTATCAAAAATACCTTTCTCTCCTGAAGCTTGACGACGGGGGAATACAGGAATATATGGAGCTCACCGTGTTATACGACAAGGGCTTCAATCTCCTGACTGCTCCAAACGGTCCGTACCCCATTCTCGACGGGGACTACGACGCTTACTACGAAGAAAATTACTACACCGTAAAGCATATCTTTATAAATAACGTTTCCCGTACCGACAGTGAGGGAAATGAGATACTCCTTGACGAAGCCGAGAAAAAGGAAAAGGAAGAAAAGGCTGTGAAAATACTGAACGACCTTGAAAGCGGAGCTTCCTTTGACACTCTGTATATGCTCAGCGAGGACTCTATGTCCACGAACTACCCCGACGGAATAACCTTCACTACGGGTATGATGGACACTGCCTACGAAAACGCAGTCAAGTCCATTGGCGTGGGTGAGTATACAATGTTCGAGGGCGAGGGCGGAGGCATAATTATCGTTTACCGCCTGCCTCTTTCCGAGAAGGACAGGGAGGAATACGATACTCTCGTAAAGAGCGCCGTTTGCAACGAGGTCATAGATAGGATATATATGGAGCATAACGACGAGGTGGAAATCGACTACGACGTGGTCAACTCCTACAAGCTTATCGACGTTCCCATATTGTTTGAAAACGTTGAAGAATAATATACGGGTGTGTAAAAAGCACAGCACCGTTAAAAACGAAAAAGAAAGCAATTTAAAGATATGAGAAAAGACAACGAAATAACAATTCGTTCTTCGGCAGCGGAATATCTTACTTATGTTGCTGCAACGGGAAATAATAGCACAAGTATAGAAATGCGCTACGAGGATGAGAATATCTGGCTTACGCAAAAAATGATGGCTGCCCTTTATGATATTTCTGTACCTGCTGTAAATCAGCATTTGAAGAGAATTTTTGATGATTCAGAACTCAATAAAGACTCAGTTATTAAGAAATACTTAATAACTGCTGACGATGGAAAATCATATAATACAAGCCATTACAACCTGCAGGCAATAATCGCCGTTGGCTTCAAGGTTAACAATGAGCGCGCCGTCCAATTTCGTAAATGGGCTAACACAATCGTGAAGGATTATACGATTCAGGGATGGGTTATGGATGACGAGCGATTGAAGAATGGCGGCTCTGTGCTTACTGAAAAATATTTCGAGCATTTGCTTGAAAGAATCAGGGAAATCAGAATTTCAGAGCGTAAATTCTATCAAAAGATTACAGACATATATGCGACATCACTTGATTATGACAAGTCATCGAAAACGACAAAACAATTCTTTGCAAACGTGCAAAACAAGCTGCATTGGGCAATACATCGGCATACGGCAGCGGAGCTCATTATAGAACGTGCAAGCAGCGAGAAGCCTCATATGGGACTTACGTCATGGGAAAACTATCCGGACGGCAAAATCCAAAAATATGACGTATCAATCGCAAAGAACTATCTTGATGAAAATGAGTTGCAGGGGTTGAGAAGAATTGTCACTATGTATCTTGACTATGCAGAGCATCAGGCATCAAGGCATATTCCTATGACTATGGAAGATTGGGCAGACAGATTAAATCGTTTTCTTGAGTTTAATGAACACGAAATTTTGACAGACGGTGGTAGAGTTACTCACGAAATTGCAAAGTCTTTTGCCGAAAGCGAGTTTGAAAAATACAGAATAATTCAAGATCGTTTATATGAGAGTGATTTTGACAGATTCATGTTATTGGAACAAAAAGCAAAAACGGAGAACAAATAAAGGGTAAAATTTTGGAGCGAGAGCAATTTCCGGCGTTGATTATCGTCACGCAAGATAAGCAAAGAAGAAAAAACTTCTTTGCTTATCTTTTTTTGGCTAAATTTGCACTTTTTTAAAAAAACACTTGACAAGTCTTGAAAATCGTGATAACATAATATACTGCATTAGAATTGCAAAGTATGCCCTTTTCTCGCCGACAGTAGTGAAGTCGGGGAGGAGGTACTGTGCAATATAGCGCCATTTTGCAACGACGTTGCTGGATTAAAAAGAAATGGAGTGTGATTTGTTTTAATGGCTGTAGAACCAAATGAAAGAGAATTGAAGTCCGCTGGTTTGAAAAAGAAGCAGCTTGGCAGAAACATCAGAATGAGTTTCTCAAAAATCGATGAGGCTATTGATATGCCCAATCTTATCGAGGTTCAGAAGAAATCTTACGATTGGTTTATCAAGGAAGGCTTGATGGAGGTATTGCGTGACGTTTCCCCCATCGTCGATTATTCGGGAACCTTGTTCATTGATTTTGTCGACTTCACTATTGACAATAATCCCAAATATCCCGTAGAGGAGTGCAAGGAGAGAGACGTAAACTACGCTTGTCCTCTGAAGGTTAACGTTCGACTGACCAATAAAGCAACCGGAGAGATTAAGGAATCGGTTGTATATATGGGTGATTTCCCGATTATGACCGACAACGGCACCTTCGTTATCAACGGTGCTGAACGTGTAATCGTTTCTCAGATTGTCCGTTCACCAGGTATCTATTACGGTATCGAGGTTGACAAGATGGACAAGAAGCTCTATTCGGCAACCGTAATTCCTTATAGAGGCGCTTGGCTTGAATACGAGACTGATACCAACGATATATTCTACGTAAGAATAGATAAGAACAGAAAGCTTCCCGTCACCGTTCTCATCCGTGCTCTCTCCCGTGAGTGCAGTGAGACCGCCGACGTTCTTGAGCTTTTCGGCGACGACAAGGTTATCCGCGATACTCTTGCAAAGGACCTTATCGACGAGACCGTAAACCGTCTCAAGAGCGAGGGCAAGACTACCTCTGCCTATGAGGAAGCCTTGAAGGAGATCTATCGCAAGCTCCGTCCCGGTGACCCGCCTCTCGTAGAGAGCGCCGAGAATCTTCTCTCTTCTCTCTTCTTTGACCCCAAGAAATACGATATTTCTGCCGTTGGCCGTTATAAATTCAACAAGAAGCTTGCTATCTCACGCCGTGTAGACGGCAGAGTTCTTGCCCGCGACGCAGTTAACCCCTTCACAGGCGAAATCGTCTTTGAAAAGGGTGAGGTGCTTACCAGAACAAAGGGCGAGACTATGGAAAACGCAGGTATCACCGAGGTGTTCGTGGTAGGTGATAACGGTGAGGGAGAAATCAAGATATTCTCCAACGGTATGGTACATCTTGACCGTGTACTGCCCTTTGACACCTCAATCACGGGCATTACCGAAATGGTTGACAAGAAGACCCTTCTTGAAATACTTGACAGTGCCGAGGGTACGGACGCTATCGTGGAGGCTATAAACCGCCGTCGTGACGAGCTCGTTCCCAAGAGCATTACCCGTGCCGACATTCTGGCATCAATTAACTACCTTGTATGCCTTTACCATAATATCGGCGTTAAGGACGATATCGACCATCTTGCAAACAGACGTCTGCGTTCAGTAGGCGAGCTTTTGCAGAACCAGATGAGAATCGGCTTTATGCGAATGGATAAGATCGTCAAGGAGAGAATGACCATTCAGGATATGGACTCGGTTACTCCTCAGGCTCTTATCAACATAAGACCCGTTGTGTCCGCTATCAAGGACTTCTTCGGTTCTTCACCACTTTCACAGTTTATGGACCAGGGTAACCCTCTGGGTGAGCTTACTCACAAGAGAAGACTTTCCGCACTGGGTCCCGGCGGTCTGTCGAGAGACAGAGCGTCCTTCGAGGTGCGAGACATTCACTATACCCAGTATGGCAGAATGTGTCCTATCGAGACCCCCGAAGGTCCTAACATCGGTCTTATTTCCTATCTTTCTACCTTTGCACGTATCAGCCACTTCGGCTTTATCGAAGCGCCTTACCGCAGAGTAGATAAGGAAAAGGGCGTTGTTACAAAGGAAGTTCAGTATCTTACCGCAGACCAGGAGGACGAGTACATCGTAGCTCAGGCAAACGAGCCTCTTGACGAAAACGGAAGATTTATAAATAAGAAGGTTACAGCCCGTCAGCGCGAGGAAATCGTGGTAGTTGATTCATCCGAAATCGACTATATGGACGTTTCTCCCAAGATGGTTGTATCCGTTGCCACCGCATTCATTCCTTTCCTTGAAAACGACGACAACTCCCGTGCGCTCATGGGTTCAAACATGCAGAAGCAGGCAGTTCCGTTGATGATAAACGATTCTCCCATCGTCGGTACGGGTATGGAGTACAAGGCGGCGGTTGACTCGGGCGTTACAGTACTTGCAAAGAAGGCAGGTATCATTGATAAGGTTTCTGCAGACGAAATCGTTATTCTTAACGACGAGGGCATCAGAGACACCTATCAGCTTATCAAGTTCAAGCGCACCAACCAGGGCACTTGTAACAATCAGCGTCCCATCGTATCAAAGGGTGAGAGAGTAG
>JAZSLY010000156.1:0-2504 GCA_045535585.1 Eubacteriales bacterium | reverse complement strand
AAAGGTTGTGATTTCTCACAACCTTTTTGTTTTATTCTTCTTTTTTGCTATTCAAATTTTCGGAGAGCTTTTTTAAAAGGGAAAGGACGAGGGCGATGATGACGTAGAGAAGTACGAAGAAGGCGCCTGCCACGAAGGCTCTCGCCTCGGTGGTGCCGTCGATAGAACCGAAGGTAAAGACGAAGGCGGCGGTGTTCAGAATGAGGTGGATTACCGTTTTGATAAACGAGGGTATTTCCGGTATGGAGAAAACAAGCGAGGTCGCGCCGAAAATTACCGAAAACCAGAAGAACACCGAAATCTTGTCGTAGTTAATATAGCTCGTTTCCTTCATAAGCGTCCAGAAGAAAAGAATTATGCCCGAAAAGGCAAGCGAAAAATGGCAGACCAAGCGCTTGATTGCCGTAAATATCAAATTTATCATTTTCAAACTCCTTAACTTTTTCTTTATACAGTATAACAAAGATTTTCCGAAATTGCAATGGTAAAAGTGAAAGTCTTTATGAGGAGACGTAAAAAAGTCCAGACCGTTAAAAGTCAATGGTATTATATGGTTTTAGCGGATTTTCCGCTAAAACCATATAAAGCTTTTTAAGTAAAGCAAAATTCTAAAGAAAACAGTTTAGCTTTTTGTTTTTCGTTCATTTCCTCTTGACTTTTAACGAAAAAAATATATAATATTTAACGTGAATTAAACTAACGTTAATGAAAGGAAAAAACTATGAAAAGAATTATTTATCTTCTTGTGGCGCTTCTGCTTGTTTTCACCCTTGCAGGCTGTGACAACGGCGATGCGGCGCCCGAAAAGGACAAGGCAGGCGAGAGTGTTGGCGAGGTGCTTGGCGGTGAGGACACACCCGACGAGCCCGAGGAAGAAATAAAGCCCGAGGTGTTCTACACGGGCATTGTGTGCCAGCTTCCTTCAGGCGGCTCTTATCCCTTCACGGCGATTAAGACCGACGGCACCTATGACAAGATGGGAGACACGGGCGTTTACGGCTACCCCGAGGTGACCGACGACGGAAAATACGTATTTTTCAGACAGTCTATCGACAGAATTGAACGCCTTTTCGTGATGACGCCAAATGAAAAGCCCCTTGAGCTTGCTATGGATGCCAAGGCGTTTACCCTTGACGACGCAGGCAGGTGGGTTGCGGCACGTTGCAAGGACGGCTTCTATTTCGGAACAGACTTTTCAAAGCCCTTGGAAAAGATAGTTGAAATGGACTCTATTGCAAGCTACGTCGTGTCCGCTGACGGCGCGTGCGCTACGCTTACCGACGATGAGGGCAACCTCTATTTCGTTGATATTGCCACCGCGACCAGCACTTTTGTTGACACGGGCGTTGAGTTCGTTATCAAGGGAATTTGCCCAAGCCTTCTTTACTATGCGAAGGATGAGGGACTTTGCGAATACCGTAATGGCACCTCTACCTTTATTTCGGAATGGTGGCTTTCTACCGATTTCCCCGAGATTTTCGCAACGGGCACAGAGCGAGAAAGAAGCTATCATTATATCAACTCCGACGGAACTACCTTTGACATTCCCGAGGAGGTAAGCATTTCCTCTTATACAAAGATGTCAAGAAACAACAAGTACCTTGTTTCAGGCTCGGGTAAAACACTTTATAAATATGAGGTTACTCCCACGGGTCTTATAAATAAGACCGAGCTTCAGGGTGACGGAATTACCGTCTACACCGTAAACAACGACGGCGTCGTTCTTGCCTGCTCGGCAAGAGAGCAGAGCTTCGGTATCTTCGAAAACGGCGAATATAAGAAGCTTTCCGACGGTATGCTCCTTATAAACCATATGGGATATAGCTCCTGTGTACACTTTGGAGAAAACTGCGTTTATTTCTTAAAGGACGGCGTTCTCTCCAAATACACCTTGGGCGGTGAGGTGGAGACCTTGAAGGAAGGGGTTTACTCTATTGCTGCAGACGGCGACTATTGCTTCTACACCGCAAACTACGATAAGTCAGCCGAGCGCGGCGACGTATTCCTTGTAGGTCAGGAAGAAATGGTTGACGACAGGGTAATGTATATCTTCGCAAGATAAAGATGCAGGAGATGTTAAAAATGTCCAGACCGTCAAAAACAAAAAGTATTAATTTTTCAGGTTTTTGAGAAACTTTCTACAATAACTTTTAAGGTGAAAACTCAAAAATGAGTTTTTGCAAAAAAATATATTTGTTTTTGACTCTGAACAAACTTCCCCTCTGCGATAAGCTTTAGCCTCGCACACTGCTCGGCTACGCTTCCTGCACGGCTTGAATTTTTGCTCGTTTCGTTTTGCTTCACGGCAAAAATCCCCCGCTCGTCGACGTACCTTTGTACGCCTTCGGGGTCAGTTTGTCCATTCTGAATCATTTTTTCCTATCTCCTATCTATTCTCCTATCTATCTCTTTACGAGGCGGGGGCTCTAAAAACTTCGTTAACATTATAGAGCCCCATTTTGTCTGAACGCATAAGGCGTTCTTCGGAAAGATTTTGGTATTAT
>JAZSLY010000013.1:0-12650 GCA_045535585.1 Eubacteriales bacterium | reverse complement strand
AAAGAACAGTATTGTCGTACATATTCATAAAGACGGGATTAGGCACGTCGGAATAGATAAGCTCACGGTAGGGCTCGTCGGAAATGATGAAGATCTCGTGGCCGTATTCCCTCTCTTTTTTCTCCAATACCTCCACGATATCACGGGCGCTCCGGGGATTGAGAACTACGCCCGATGGGTTATTGGGGGTATTGACGATTACGCCCTTGGTGTTGGGGGTGATGCTCTTTTCAAAAGCCTCTCGGTCTATCTGGAAGGTTTCGGGGACAGTCTCCACCGCAACAAGCTTCGAGCCCGTTGCCTCCACGAAAACTCTGTATTCGGGGAAAAAGGGAGTAAATGTAATAAATTCGTCGCCCTCCTCGGCAAGAGCACGAAGAGTAATGCAAAGGGACGCCGCCGCACCGCAGGTCATATACATAAGGTCGGGTGACACGGGCAAGCCGAAACGGCGCGCGAGGTTGTCGGCAAGTGTTTTTCTCACGCCTAAGTCTCCCTGGGCGGAGGTATAGCCGTGAAGAGCGGTGGGGTCGAGGGTGGAGGTAAGCTCCGCTATTGCCTTTTCCACGCTTTCGGGGGCAGGCACGCTGGGGTTGCCGAGGCTGAAATCATAAACGTTTTCAGCGCCCACCTCACTTGCTCTCTTTTTTCCGTATACAAAAAGCTCTCTTATTACAGAGCGGTTAGAGCCAAGCTCCTTCATCTTTTGTGAAACCATAATTTTATCCTCTCAATACTGAATTTACTTGAAAAATACATATATATGTGTTATAATACCTTGGATATATCAAGTATAGCACATCGTGCTTTTTATGGCAAGAGAAAAATTTAAAAAGAGGAAAACAAAATGAAAATCGTTGTATTCAAATACGGTGAAGCCCTCTATCCTGCAAAAAGAGTTTTTCGCGGGCTTGACACGGAGGAGAATATCCCTATGTCCTTTTGCTTCTACCTTATCGATGCCGAGGACAGAAAAATCCTTGTAGACGCAGGCTGTATGGGAAAAGAGCACTACAAAATGTACGCCTTTGAAAATCCGCTGGAGCTATTGAAGCAATACGGGCTTTCTGCCGACGAAATTACGGACGTCATCGTCACCCACGGTCATTTCGACCATATGGGCGAGATTTTCAACTATAAAAACGCCACCGTCTACATACAGACCGACGAAAAGGAAAGAGGCCGTGGATACCTGAGGGACGGCATGAAGCTCCGAGTCTTTGACGAAAAGTGCGACGTGACGAGTGACGTGCGTGTTGAGCGCTATGGCGGACACACAAGCGGTTCGTGCATAGTTTTCGTAAAGGAAAGAAACGTTATTTGCGGAGACGAGTGCTATTATCAGAAGAATTTTGACACTCTTACACCTATCGGGAACACCTCATCGGTTGAAAAGAGCCAGCGCTTTGTGGAGACCTACAACGGACGGGACGGAAAATACAACCCCTTCCTTTTCCACGACGACGGTATTATGACGGGCAGAGTGGGCTTTGAAATAGTCTTTGAAGAATAATTATAAAGAGGTATATATAATGAATTTTGACGTAACTATTATCGGTGCAGGACCCGGCGGTATATTTTCGGCATACGAGCTGGTGAAGCTGAAGCCCTCCTTGAAAATTGCCGTTTTTGAAGCAGGCAACCCTCTTGAAAAGAGAAAGTGCCCCATTGACGGAAAAAAGGTAAAGACCTGTATCGGATGTAAGACCTGCGCTATAATGAACGGCTTTGGCGGAGCAGGCGCTTTTTCCGACGGAAAGTACAATATTACCAACCAATTCGGCGGTACTCTCCACCAGTACATCGGAAAAACCGAAGCCCTTGACCTTATGAAATACGTGGACGAGATAAACCTCTCCCACGGCGGTGAGGGAACGAGGCTTTATTCCACCGCCAATTCCGAGTTCAAGACCATATGCGTGCAGAACGGTCTGCACCTCCTTGACGCCTCGGTAAGACATCTTGGCACGGATATCAACTACAAGGTGCTTGGAAATATCTTTAGCGAGCTGAAGGAGAAGGTTACCTTCTTCTTCAATTCTCCCGTAAGCAAGGTGAAAAAGAGCGACGGCGGATACTCCGTTATTACGGAGAAGGGGGAATACACCTCGAAGGAATGTATCATATCGGCAGGACGAAGCGGAAGCAAGTGGATGGAGGAGGTCTGCCGTGACCTTGAAATTCCCACACGCTCCAACCGAGTGGATATAGGTGTTAGAGTAGAGCTTCCTGCCGAGGTTTTCGCACACATTACCGACAAGCTTTACGAAAGTAAGATAGTTTACAGAACCGAGAAGTTTCAGGACCTTGTGCGCACCTTCTGTATGAATCCCAAGGGCGCGGTGGTTAATGAGAACACAAACGGTATCGTAACGGTAAACGGACACAGCTATGAGGACCCCTCTCTGCAAACAGAGAACACCAACTTTGCGCTCCTTGTAAGCAAGCATTTTTCAGAGCCCTTCAAGGACTCCAACGGCTATGGAGAGAGTATCGTCAAGCTTTCCAATATGCTTGGCGGAGGCGTTATAGTGCAGAGATTCGGCGACCTTATCAGAGGTCAGCGCTCAACTCCCAGCAGAATTGAGGAGGCATTTATTACCCCCACTCTTATGGCAACCCCCGGTGACTTGAGCCTCGTTATGCCAAAGAGAATTCTTGACGGCATCATTGAAATGATATACGCTCTCGATAAGATTGCTCCCGGTACTGCCAACGACGACACACTTCTTTACGGCGTTGAGGTAAAGTTCTACAATATGGAGGTAGAAATCAACGAGCATCTTGAAACGAAGAATAAAGGTCTCTACGTTATCGGCGATTGCTCGGGCGTTACCCACTCCCTCTCCCACGCATCTGCGTCGGGAGTGTTTGTTGCAAGAGATATAGTTGAACGATACGAAAAATAGGAGATGTTAAAAACGTCGTGAGCGTCAAAAACAAAAAAATATTAATTTTTCACACTATTTGAAAAATCTATACAATAACTTATAATGAAAAAACTCAAAATGAGTTTTTACAAAAAATATATTTGTTTTTGACTATGAACAAACTTCCCCTCTCGACGCACCTTTGTACGCCTTCGGGGTCAGTTTGTCCATTCACGGCATTTTTCCCTATCTCCTAATAGTCAGGGGCTGTAAAAACTCGTTAGAGTTTTTTACAGCCCCTCTTTTAGCAAACTGATAAATGATGAATGATGAATGATGAATGATAAATGATGAATTAAGGAAGAGTGTAGCGGATTTTCCGCTAAACTCATTATTTTTATTTGCATCGTGGCATAGCCACGATTTCATTCCCCTCGGCGCTCTGCCGAGGGGATATACTCCCGCAGTATTCCAACCCACCTTTCAAGTGTTTCGGGTGTGGGGGCTGAAAGGGTCTTATCAATAACTCCGTCGGAGAGCTTATAGGCTTGGAGAAAATATTTTTCCTGTCCCTGAAGCCACCGGCCTATCGCCTCCATAGACTCGTCGTCGTGAAGCTCTGCAGTTACGGTGGTACGGAATTCAAAGTTCACACCGCCGTTTTTCAGAAGCTCTGCCGATTCTCGAATGGGGGTGACGTCAAAATCCTTGACGCCTACGGTAACGGGATATTTTTCGGGAGAATTTTTGATATCCATTGCCACGTAATCGACGCTTCCCGACGCCAGAAGAGTATGAAGCCTTTCGGGGAAGGAGCCGTTGGTGTCAAGCTTCACAAGAAGCCCCAAGTCCTTCACTTTTTTGATAAAGTCGCCGATATCCTGCCACATAAGAGGCTCTCCGCCCGTAATGCAGACCCCGTCGATAAAGCCCTGCCGTCTTTTAAGCTCACGGAGGATATCCTCCTCGCTCAAGGCAGGATAGTCGGTGTAGTTCACCACGAGGTCGCCGTTGTGGCAAAAGGGACAACGGAAGTTACAGCCACCCGTAAAGACGGTTGCGGCGGTTCTTCCCGGGAAATCCAGAAGAGTCAGCTTTTGAAAGCCTTGTATTCTCATATGCCCCTCCGTTTAATTTACAGTTATGAGGCCTATTGCGGTTTCGCCAACCTCACGCACCTTGTCAGCCGAAACGTAGAATTCTCCAAAGCCGTTCAAGGTATAGTAGCTGTTTGTGGCAGAGTGGAGGAAGAACACGTATTCAAGCGCTTCGCCCTTTTCGGTGGTTACCGTAAAGCGCATCTGCTCACCGCCGTAGTTGGAGTCCTCGGTATAGGCGGTTACAAGGATATAGAAAAGAGATTTATATAATTCCTTGAACTTTTTCGTGTCGATGGGGAGTCCGTTGCCCTCCACGGTAAGCTCGTCGCCGCTGCCTCGGATATCAAAGCGTGCCGAGATGCCCTTGTATAAGAAGTCAACCGACGCCACGTCCTCGATGTCCAAAAGGAAGATTTCCGCCGACACCCAAAGGAGCATATCCCAATCAAGAAATTCAAGATTGGTCTTGTCAACGCGTACGATAATATTTTCCTGCATTGAATATACTGTATAGTCGTCGGTGTCCTCGTTCTTCAGAATATAAAGATACTCGGTGAATTTCGGGTAGCTATAAACAAGAGAATAGTCGGAGGTATCTCTGCCGTCGGCGTCAAAGAAGCCGAGGGCTTGTAAAAGCTCATTTGTGATGCCGTCGCCGTAGTAGAGCGTCTCTGTACCCGTGAGGGAGTTGAGAGAGGTAAGAAGGGCGTCGAAATAGTTAAGGCTGGTTGCGGAATAGTAGGCAGGATAGGTTATGCGGTGGGTGCCGTTGTTTCCGTAGGTCAAATCCCCCGAGTGCTTCTCTATTTCTATAAATTTCTGTCCCTTCTTGTTCATAAGGAAGCTATTTATAGTGTAGTTGTAATTAGGCTCTACCTTGTCAACGAACTTTGGCGTAACGTAGGCACGGCGTGGCAAAAGAATGGCGTTTTCAAGTCCGTTATCCACGATGTAAAGCGCCTCGCGTCCCTCCAGCATAGCGTAATAACCAATGCCGTCGGGGGTTTTGTCGCCTATAAGTATTTTATAGCTCTTTTCGGTGTCAGTAAGTTTATCGTCGTAGAACACCTCAAAGTATATTTTCGGGTCGCTTAAATCTATGCCGTACTGGTCAATATTATCCATATCGGCGTTTTCCACGTAGGAGACCGCCTTTAAATTCAGGGCGTTTACCCTGAGGTAAGAAAGCTTCGATTGGTCTATCTCATAGCCCTCAAGCCCCTCTATCTTGTAGGCTCCGCTGAGCTTGTGAATGAGGGTGTACTCGTCGTACTCGTTGTGGACGAAAATACTGTTCATATTCTCGTTTTCCACCTTGGGCATAATGTAGGGTCTGCCGTTTTCCATAATTTCGCCAAAGGGGCCGTACTCTATTTCCTTTTCCTCCTCCGTATCGGGACGGGAAAGGAAGGCGTACAGAATACCGAGAGCCGTGGCGAGAACTACGGTTATTACGGCGAATATGATTTGCTTTTTGAATTTGGTCATTACAAGTGCCTCCTTCTGAGGAAGACGAGAAGAGCCACGGCAAGAACTATGCCGGGAAGCACGAACACAAGAACTGCAAGCCAATCCCGCGTAGTAGCGTTGTCAAGGGCAAGGGAGGTATCGTTATACACCTTGTACTTGATATCGAGAGCAAGAGTCTCGTCGGTGAGTGCTTCAAGGACTGAGCCCATTAGCTCGTAGTTTGCGTACAAGTTCTGGTAAGTGCCAAGGAAGGTATCGCTGACGAAATGTGTAGAGCCTCCTACCAATAGGTAGCTGGTCTCGTTTTCCGAAAGCTCGCTGTTGTAAATATCCTTATAGCCTGCCGCCATCAGCGGTACGGAGCCCTTATAGAAGTTTTCGGTAGCTGAAAGAGGCACGTAGGAGGTCGTGTCACTTGCAAGAATTGCGCCAACACCTCTCGACGAATCGGTGATGGGAGTGAGTGACAAAGGCATAGTATAGTAGGAAACTGCCTTCTGGGGATTTGCCATTGAGCTTATAGACTTGTGGAAGATGGAGAGCTTTTCGCTCTTTTCCTTTTCCTCCTCACTGCCCGAGGCGGAATACTCAACGTACTTTGCAATAATTGCTCTGGAGTCCAGCGAGCTTACGTGGGTCACGTCGTCGATAACGCTCATACCTGGAAGAAGCTTGATGCCCCAAAGGTTGCAAAGCTCAAAGAGGTTTTTCAATTCAGGTGTATCGGGGTCAACGAAGAGCATAGCATTTCCACCGCCGTCAAGATATCTTGAAAGCTTGGTTATCTCACTTTGTCCGTCGGTTTCGCTCTCAATTCCCGTAAAGTCGGTCTGTGGGTCGTTTATAACCACGAGAGCCGTGTCCTCGGGAATATTTTCCTGCATCAAGTCAATTCTCTGTACCTCGAAGCCCGAGTCGATGAGAAGATTTTCAAAGTAGGTGGGGATTGCTTCAAGGTGATTTGTGGTAAAGAGGGCTCTGGGCATCTCTTCCCTTGTAACACGGAGAATAGAGGATGCGAAGCGGTACTCACCGTTGAAGGCGTAATAGAGATATCCGCCCGTGGAGGTGTCCTGCGTGTAAACGAAGCACTCGGAAAGGTCGAAGGCTACGAAGCGCTTGGCGCTTTCCACAACGATAGTGGTGGCGGAAAGGTTATAGTCACGGCGGTACTTTGCAACGGCGCCTGGGTTTTTGAGCATATCTATATACTCAATGGAAATATTGTCGTATTTCTCCTCAAATTCAAGGGCAAGCGCCTTCACGCTCTTTGCGTGGGACTCGTTGTCAAACTCGTCGAGAGGAGTGAAGAAAATAAACTTGATTTCGTCGTCGCCGATATCCTTCAACAGATTTTCGGTGCTCTCGGAAATGGTATAAAGCTCCTCTTGGGTCAGGTCGACGTAGAGGTTATATCTGTCGGTAATTGCCGTCACCACAAGGTTTAAAACGAGGACGAGGGCAATGAACACTACTGCCAGAATAACCGAAGCAGAGCCGTATTTTAAGGTCTTTTTATCAAAATTTGCTTTTTTCATTTTTTACCCCTCCTTACGCCCAGCGTCTCTTTTCGTAAACCCTGACGGTCAGGAAGAGAAAAATGGCAGTAATTGAAATATAGTAAAGAACGGAGGAAACGTCGAAAATTCCGTATCTGAAATTGATGTATCTGTCAAGAATGGAAAACCACTTTACCACCACTCGCAAAAAGTCGCTTGTAATAGACGAAGAAAAGAGTCCTACGAGAAGTAAGCCGAGGATAGTGGCGATAGAGCCGATAGCGGCAATAAACTGGCTTTCGGTGAGTGCCGAGATGAAAACGCCTATGGCAATCAGCGAGGAAGCAAGGCAGGTCAGCCCCACGAAATTGGAGAGTATTTCCGCCATATTTATTTTTCCGTAGAAGGAAACCGGGATAAAGTTTAAAAAGGACAGAAGGAAGGTCACCTCAAACAAGGTCAGCGCCGCAAAAAACTTGGCGCTTATGATGCCCGAAAGAGACACGGGCGAGGTGAGCAATATCTGCTCCGTCTTGGTGCGTCGCTCGTCGCTTAAAAGTCTCATCGTCAGAATGGGAATGAGTATTATAAAGAAGAAAATGAGAATGAAAAAGTAAACGGAAAATGAGCTTGACGCCGAAAAGAAGGTGGTAAACCAAACGAGAACACCCGAAAGGGCAAGGAAAACCGCCATAAAGATATATCCGAGGGTTGATGAAAAATATTGAGAAAGCTCTCTTTTGTAAATGGCAAACATTACTTTGTCTCCTTTCCGAGTGTAAGATTTGCGAAGATGTCCTCAAGGGTCAGGCTGACGTTTTCAAGTCCCATCATAACCACTCCGCACTCTGCCAGCGCTCTGAAGAGCATGGGGCGCACCTCAATCTGCGGGTCGGTGTCAATAATGAATTCCAAAACGCCCTCCTCGTTGCCGTCAACGAAGGAAACCGACGACACGCCCTCAATGGAGGAAAGGAGCTTTTCAAGCTGTCCCTTTTCTCTGCCCGTCAGCTTCAATCTGTATTTCACCACGCCTGCGGTGTTTGCAAGAAGGCTTTCGGTGGGAGAGTCGGCAACTATTTTGCCCTTATTTATAATGATAACTCTGTCGCAAACCGCCTGCACCTCCGAGAGAATATGGGTGGAAAGAATGACGGTGTGCTTTTTGCCGAGAGATTTTATAAGCTGTCTTATCTCGACTATCTGGTTGGGGTCAAGACCAACGGTGGGCTCGTCGAAAATCAGCACGCTGGGGTCGCCCACAAGCGCCTGAGCTATTCCCACACGCTGACGGTAGCCCTTTGAAAGATTTTTAATAAGTCTCTTTTTAACGTGGCTTATTCCCGTCATTTCGCATATCTCGTCCAGATGCTCACGGCGAGGAAGAGTTGCACCTTTAAGGTCATAAACGAATTTCAGGTACTCGATGACCGTCATATCTATGTATAAGGGCGGCTGCTCGGGCAGAAAGCCTATATTCTGCTTTGCACGGCGTGGCTCTTCAAAGACGTCTGCGCCGTTAATAACAGCCGAGCCCGAGGTAGCGGAAAGGTAGCCCGTCAGAATGTTCATCGTGGTGCTTTTTCCTGCTCCGTTAGGGCCTAAAAAGCCTACTATCGTACCGTTGCCTATGGTAAAATCAAGATTGTCTACCGCAACGTTATCTCCAAAAACCTTGGTGAGTGATTTGATCTCAATCATATTTCGACCTCCTTGTCACATTCGTAATATCATAACACATAAATATAAACAAATTTTGTACATTATAAAAATTACGGCACAATAAGACAATTATATTATACAATTATTTTTTATTTTTCGCAATACATTTGACAAAATTAAATTTATAGGTTATAATATATAAGCAAAAGTGTAAAATCTGACCGAATCGGACGATTGCGTGACAAGGGCGAAAGCCCTGTTATGAGGAAAGTCCGGGCTCCGTATGGCAAGGATAGCAGATAACGTCTGCCGAAGGCGACTTTAGGGAAAGTGCAACAGAAAGATACCGCCGACTTTGTCGGTAAGGATGGAAAGGCGAGGTAAGAGCTCACCGGGGCGGCGGAGACGTCGCTGCCATGTAAACCCTATCCGGAGCAACACCGCAAGAGGCGAGAGTAATCTCATATCCGCCTGATAAGTCCTCGAAGGTGGCATGAGGTGGCAGGCGACTGCCATCCAAGATAGATGATCGTACAAGGGGGTCTCCCCCTGGACAAAACCCGGCTTATAGATTCGGTCCTTACTAATAGCAATTCATAGTAAAAAGCAAAGGAGAGAACTAAAATGCTTGAAAATAAAGAAGTTACAATGACCTTTCCCGTTCAGGATTTGAGAGAGCAGGAAATTCACAGAATTCTCTCGTCGGTTTACGAGTCTCTTAACGAGAAGGGCTACGACCCCGTAAATCAGCTGGTGGGCTATTTCATTTCTCAGGACCCCACCTACATCACCAATCACAACAACGCCCGCGCCCTTATCTGCAAGCTCGACAGAGACGAGGTTTTGGCGGCAATGATCAAAAAGTATCTTAACATCGTAGAATAACGCGGAGGAAAATTATGGCTAATACGGTTTTGGAAGGCTTTTCTACCTATAAGGGAAAGCCCTTGGTAAAGAAGGACAACATCATCTGCTACGGCGACCCGAACGACAAGGCTATTCTGGTGCTCACCGTTCTTACCTATAAGAAGGTACACGGCGAGGACGTGCCCGACAATATTCTCATTCAGGTACAAAGCACCGACAAGAGTCTGTCTACTCTCGAGCGCTCTATCAAGCAGGGTATGAAGCAGGGTCTTTACGAGGCGCTTGACTACGGAATATCTTGGTTAAATAACGCATTACAATAACAGCAGGAGATGTTAAAAAAGTCCAGACCGTCAAAAACAAAAAAGTATTGGTTTTTAGAGTTATTTTTAATTTTATTTACAGTAGCTTTTAAGGAAAAAACTCAATAATGAGTTTTTTCTATCTCCTTCTGTAAGAAAGAGTTTGGGGCTGTAAAAACTCGTTAGAGTTTTTTACAGCCCCTATGTTAATTCAGCATTTAGCACTCATCATTCATCACTTACAGATTGATCGCCATTATATCCTCTTCCGCATTGAAAATCTCCAAAATCTTTGGAGCATCGGGCTTTGCATCACCCGAAACGGTGAGGACTATTGTGAAATTGCGGTTTTCGTCAATAGTGAATTTACTGTCGCATACTCTGATATCGTGGTCGTCTAAAATTTTCTTGAAGCGCTCCAGGGCGCCCTCGGTATTTTTAAGAGAAACCACCATATCAAAGGAGTTATCGTTGGCAAGAATTTTGTCAAAGCCGATGAGGAAGGTATGGAAGAGAATTTGTATTACGATAATAACCACGGTTGACACCACACCCGTTATGTAAAGCCCTGCGCCTATTGCCATTCCCACGGCGGCGGTGGACCAGATACCTGCGGCGGTGGTCAGTCCCTTGATGTTAGTGCCCTTGACGAAAATCATTCCTGCGCCCAGAAAGGAAATTCCCGTTACTACGTTGGAGGCAATTCTCGATGCGTCGGCACGCAGACCTTCGTAGGAGAGCATATCAAGAAAGCCGTACTTTGAAATAATCATTATAAGGGCGGCACCCAGTGCAACTATGACGTGAGTCCTGAAGCCTGCATCCTTTTGTCTCAGGGTTCTTTCAATACCTATTGCGCCTCCGCAAAGGCAGGCGATAATTATTCTCAAAAGGTATACCCATTCCATTGTATTGCTTTTAAAAAAATCTGTAATAAAATCCATTAAATACTCCTTTTTTGTTTACTAAGAAATTGCATTAAATGGGACCTCGCCGTTTTCCTTTCTTTAGCTAAAAATGCATTACGATAGGCGAGATATGCCGGCGGCTGCTAGCCGCTTTTTTGCTTACTAGGAAATTGCATTAAATGGGACCTCGCCGTTTTTCTTTATTTAGGTAAAAAACGCATTACGATAGGCGAGATATGCCAGCGGCTGCTAGCCGCTTTTTTGCTTACTAGGAAATTGCATTAAATGGGACCTCGCCGTTTTTCTTTATTTAGGTAAAAAACGCATTACGATAGGCGAGATATGCCAGCGGCTGCTAGCCGCTTTTTTGCTTTTCGTTTCGTAAAAAACCGATATAGTATAACACACCGCAGAGGGCGTCGAAGAGCCAGAACATTACCCAGCCCGTGAACATACCCTGCATACCCATTTGCGGTATGAGAAAATAGGAAAATATAATTCGTGCAAGGCTTCCAAAAACCGTAGATAAAATAAGCGGTGCACGGCTTCCAAGCCCTCTGAAAAAGGCGTGGAAAAGGTTTGCCAGAACGTTTATTAAAACCAGAGGGAGATAATATTTCAAGAAGGTTACCGAGTACGAAACCGTCGTGGGTGTAGCGTTTTCGTCAAGGAAAATTCCTGCTATTTCACGGGGGAGGAAAATGCAGCTGAGAACGAGAGGCAGAGCGAAGAGAATGGATTGCACGAGACCTGCCGTGACACCCTTTTTAAGTATGCTCCTTTTACCTGCGCCCTCTGCCTGCGCCGTAAAGTTTGAAAGAGTTTTGGTGGAGTTTTGATAAACGGTTGCAATAATGTTATAGACCTGCAGGCAGACGGTATATGACGCGGTGGCGTCGGGACCGAGAGTGTTTATCATAGGCGACACGATAACGCCCGAGGTATACATAATTCCCTGCTGTGCCATATTGGAAAGAGTGTATTTTGAAGAATCACGGAGAATAAAGCCGTCAAAGCGTGCCTTGTGGCGAGAGACCCCGAGGTCTTTGAGACAAGAGGCGATTTTAATGAAATAGGCGATATTCACAATTAGCGCCGAGAACACCGAGGAGAAGGCAAGTCCAAAGACGCCCCATTTGAGATAAAGCACGGTAAATAGGTTGCCCGATACGTTTAAGAGGGCTGCAAGAAGGGACATATAGAAGGGATATTCGGAGATGCCGAGGGCGTTTGTAATCTTCACTCCAGTGTCGTTGAGAATTACTAAAAAATAGCCTGCCACGTAGGTGACGAAGTACGCCATAGCGTCGGCGTATATCTTTTCGTCAACTTTCAGAAGGCTGAATATCTGGTGACGGAAGACAATGAGAGTGGTAGCGATAGTCAGCATCAACAAAATTTCGGGCAAAACGCAGGTGAGAATGGTGTCCTTTATGCCTTTATAGCTCTTTGCGCCGAATAGGTGGGCAATATAGACGGCAATGCCAGAGTTAAAGCCCCAGAAGGCAGAGGAAATAAAGCTGATTAGGGGAGAGGTAGCGCCGATAGCGGCAAGAGCGCTCTCACCGATAAATTTTCCCGCAATAGCGGTGTCAATTATTGAATAAGCCTGGGAAAAAACGCCTGCAAGCACCATAGGAATGGCAAAAAGAATAAAATTCTTATAGACGTTTCCCCGCGTCAGATCCTTCATTGTTTCACTTCTTTCGTGGTGTTACCAATAATATGCAGAATATGTGCAAATATCACTTTTTTCTACAAGTATAATAATGTATTATAACAGAGTTTCATTTTTTTTGCAAGAGGCGGTGGTAAATAAAATAAATATTGTCTGTAGGTTTACAATAGATGTGTTACAAAAAGAAATAAAAAAGTAGTGACGAATGGAAAATCCTGTGTTACAGTTAAGTTGCTCAGACAAAACAAACAGGAGGATAAACCACTCGTCATGAAAACTGTAACACAAACAATG
>JAZSLY010000096.1:0-11118 GCA_045535585.1 Eubacteriales bacterium | reverse complement strand
CCACCATCGGACGAGGCACGGTTATAATGCCATTCGGCGGTAAAAATCAGCTTACCCCCTCGGAAGCAATCGTAAATAAAATTCCCGTCGAGGTGGGCGACACCGACACGGTTTCCTTTATGGCGTGGGGCTATAACCCCTATATCAGCGAAAAGAGCCCCTACCACGGCGCATACCTTGCCAATATAGAGTCTCTTTCAAAGCTGGTTGCAACGGGCGCTGACGTGTCGAAGGATACCTACTTTACATATCAGGAATACTTTGAAAAGCCACTTCGCGAGCCTACCCGTTGGGGCAAGCCTCTCTCGGCTCTCCTCGGTGCATACAAGGCGCAGATGGACTTTGAAATTGCATCTATCGGCGGTAAGGACTCTATGAGCGGTTCGTTTGAAAAGATAGATGTACCCCCGACACTTGTGTCCTTTGCAGTAAGCGTTGGCAAGACCTCCGACGTTATGACCTCGGAATTCAAGGCTGGCGGACATAAGGTTATACTTATCGCTCCCGAATACGATGACGCACTCCTGCCTAACCCCGACTCGATGAAGAAGGTATTTAATAAGGTAACGGCGCTTATCCGTGAGGGCAAGGCACTCTCCGTGAGAACGCTGGGCTACGGCGGTATTGCCGAAGCAGTTATCAAAATGGCAATCGGTAACTCGGTAGGCTTCGAGTTCGACGCTTCCGTTTCCGTGGACAGCCTCTTCAAGTATGGCTACGGCTCTTTCATCGTAGAGCTTGTTGATGACACAACAGACGAAAAAGTCCTCGGTTATACAACCGACAAGGAAAGCTTCACACTGGGCAACGAGGAAATTTCACTTGAAAAGGTGCTTTCCGCCTACACGGGCAGACTTGAAAAGGTTTATCCCACAAAGGCTGACCACCCCGACTATACACCCGAGGTGTATTCCGCTAAAGCCCCTGCAACCTATAAGGCAAAGAACGGAGTACCCCGTCCCCGTGTGCTTATCCCCGTATTCCCGGGCACTAACTGCGAATACGACAGCGCGGCGGCAATACGCCGAGCAGGAGGCGAGAGCGAGATATTCGTTATAAACAACCTCACCTCTACCTCTATTGCAGAGTCGGTAAAGAGCTTTGCCAAGTCTGCATCCGAGTCACAGATAATCTTTATTCCCGGTGGCTTCTCGGGCGGTGACGAGCCCGACGGCTCAGGTAAGTTCATTACCGCCTTCTTCCGCAACGGCGCAATAGAAGCCGAGGTAAAGAAGCTTCTTGAGGTGCGTGACGGACTTATGTGCGGTATCTGCAACGGCTTCCAGGCTCTTATTAAGCTGGGTCTTGTTCCTATGGGACAGATTTTAGAGCCCTCCGCTTCACTTCCCACCCTTGCAGGCAACGTTATCGGACGCCACCAGTCAAGAATAGTCAAGGTTAGAGTTGCATCTAACAAGTCTCCTTGGCTTTCCTCCGTTCAGGTGGGCGACGTATTTAACGTACCCATTTCACACGGCGAGGGTCGCTTCCTTGCCGATGAAGCTACCGTCAAGGCTCTTGCCGAAAACGGACAGATCGCAACCCAGTATTGTGATAACTCGGGCAAGCCCACTATGGATATCGACTTCAACCCCAACGGCTCCATTCAGGCTATCGAGGGTATCCTCTCACCCGACGGACGAGTTCTCGGTAAAATGGGTCACGCCGAGCGTATTGGCAACTCCCTTTACCTCAACGTACCCGGCAATTACGATATGAAGCTCTTTGAGTCGGCTATAAATTACTATAAGATATAAAAAACGGGCTGTAAAAAAAGGCGACACCGTAAAAAGTGAAATAATTGTTTGGCTTATAGAAAACTGTTCTTTTAAAGACCTGATTTTTCATAAAATAAGACTTAAAAAGAAGTAAGGCTTGAAATTCAAGCCTTACTTTTTATTTTATTTATATTTCACTTTTTCCTTTGCACGACTCTCGCTACTGCCATACAATCAATTACTATAAGCTTTAAGAGGCAAATAAGCAAAAGAATAACGACCATACAGACAAACTCTGTATGGTCGTTTTCATTTTCCGTTGGGAGTTCTTTATAAAGGTGTTATCCTCGCACCTGATTTTCGATTATATTGTAATGCATACGGAGGGGTTTGTCAACACAAAATATCAACAAGCACTTCATTGCAATTACAGAACTTTTATTTCTCCGTCGGTAAAGGTTTTTTCGTTCCTGCAATCCTCACAAACATTACGATAGCGAGTTCCAAGACTATCCTTGATTTCGCATTCAACGACGGGTACGCTTTCTTTACCGCAAATATCGCACTTTCCTTTTTTTGCATCCTTTTTAGCTTCATAATCCGAGATTTTTTCTTCGCTATCAGAGCTCGTTGCCGTCCCACGAGTATTAATCTCAATGTCACAAACTTTGTCGATAATCTCACCGTAACCGTAAAGCATCCAAGAAGAAATCCATGCAACCAATGCGCCGACGCCAAACACAACAATACCTATCAGTATTCCAAAGGGCCCCATAAGCGCAAGTGAGAGACCTATTATTCCGTAAACAACTAACTGGATATAGAATAGGATTTTTACAAGGTCTTTGATTTTTTTGCCAACTCTGTCAAAATTCATAATTTCAACCTCCTGAATATTAAAAATATTATTCCGTTTTGGAATTATTTACATTATAATTCTAAAATGGAATTTTGTCAACAGGTTTCCGCTATATAATTCTAAAAAAAGAATAAAAAGGTGGTGTTGGCGTGAAGCTGAGAACAAAATCCTACGGGACGTATAATTTAGTTGGCAAAAACATCGAGCGAATGCGGAAGGAAAGAGGCTATAAGCAAAAGGATTTTATTGCAAAAATACAGATAATGGGTTGTGATATGAACCCTACAAGCTATTCAAAGCTTGAAGGTCAGCTAAGGAGTGCCACGGATAAGGAAATATACACCATTGCAAAAATATTGAACGTACCTATGGAAGAGCTTTTTGAAAATAAGGATTAGCCCACCTTGGATAAAAATTTAAAGCGTTTAGCGGATTTTCCGCTAAACGCTTTTAATTTTAGTAGTTTCGGTTGAAAACCGCATAGCGATTTTCAACCATATTATTCGTCATAGCAAACGAGAGTTCTTTCGGAATTCTCTACGTGGTTTGAATAAATGACGTCGACGTAGTTTTTCTGTAATTCGTCGAGCACCTCGTCTATGGGTGCTTCCACCAGCGCAAAGTCCTTGCCCGAGGCGGAATTCACAAAGTTGAGAAGAATGAAATCCTCGTGCTCACGGTCTATCACCACGCCTGATTCAAGGGGAATGAAGTTGAGGACGCTGACGTTTTTGATAACGTCGTAGTGCATGTCGCCCTCCTCGTCTGCCGTCTCTTCAATGCTGGGCTCCATAGGTGACGCTACGGGTGTTTCCACGGTTATCTCATTAGGTGCCTCCATAGGCTCGGAGTAGGTGTTGCCTGTAATGACGTCCATTAAAGCGCCGTCCACGAGAGTGGAGGTCTCTGCCTCTGCCTTACTTTGCGACTCCAAGGCAACGCTGTCCTTCATCGTGGCGCCGTTAAATTTCAGACTTTCTTCGGCGGGAGGTACTCTCTTTGCAAGGAGAAATAGGGCAACCACCAAAATCAGCGCCGCCGCCGTGCCTATATGGCGCATAAGGAACGGGAAGGCTCGGCGTGGATAGGCTTCCTTATAAATTTCCTCCATTGCCTTGTCGGCAGGGGAGGCGGCACTCTTTGAAATGGCAATACGCAATTCACGGTCAAGACTCTTGAATTGAGCCTTGATGTCAATCAGCCTTTCATATTCCTCTCGGCAAGCCTCACATTCGGCGATATGCAGGAGCAACTCTTCGCGCTCTTTGTCGCTGACTTCATTGTCTATTAAAGCGGATAAATTTTCCAAAGCTTTGTTGCAATCCATTATATCACCCCTTCCTTTTCACTCTTTTTGACTTTGTTTTCGTTCGTTTGTTCCATATTTTTTGAAAGAATTTCACGAAGCTTTATTCTTGCACGGTTTATTCTGCTTTTTACCGTGCCCAGCTCAATGGATAAGACCTCGGCAATTTCAAGGTAGGAAAGCTCCTCAAATTCCCTTAAAATAAGTATCTCCCGCGCTTCTTCGTCAAGAAGCGAAAGCGCCCGTCTTAATTCCCTTGCACTCTCGTCCTTTACGTAGGAGTCCTCGGGGGTCTCCTCACTTTTGACCACCTCGGTGTCAATATCCGCCGTTACCCCGTCCCGCTTTTTCAAGGCGAGAGCATCGTGGGCGGCGTTGGCGGTAATTCTATATAGCCAGGTGGAGAAGCTTGACTTCCCCTGAAAAGAGCCGAGCCCGCGCCAAGCCTTGATAAAGGCGTCCTGTGAGACGTCCAGCGCATCCTCGGTGTCGGACACGAAGGAGTAGGCGACGTTGAAAACGAACCTTTCGTAATGCCTTACAAGCTCACCGAAGGCGTCGCCGTTTCCGCTTTTCGCCGATTTGATAAGCTTTTCTTCATTCCTGCACTTTTCCGTCGTCTCCACCTCCCTTTATTACCCCAATAGCATCCCGTATCTCATCACGGGTATTGCATCTGTTCACTCTGTCACGCACCCTTGCGGCACCGTGTATGCTTCTGACGTACCAGCCTATCTGCGCACGGCTCTCCATTACGGCGCGCCTCTCACCCTTAAGAGAGACGGCAAGGTCGAGATGTGTCAGAATAGCCTCATAAAGCTCCTCACCCACGGGGGAGGGAGGAGTAGGCTTGCCTTCAAGGGCGCATTTTATCTCACGGAATACCCAAGGTCTGCCAAGCGCTCCTCTGCCTATCATCAGGGCGTCGCACCCAGTATAGTCAAGCATACGGCGTGCATCCTCACCCGAAAAAATATCTCCGTTGCCGATAACCTCGCACCCGACGGCACGCTTTACGTCACGGATTATATCAAGGCTGACACCGGGGGAGTAAAATTGCTCCCTCGTTCTGCCGTGTACCGCAATTCTCTCGGCTCCGCCTCGCTCTGCCTCAAGCGCCACCTCAACGGCGTTTATGTGGGACGAGTCGAAGCCTGCCCTTATTTTCACGCTGACGGGGGTGGGATAGACCGCCTCCCTGACCCGTGACACTATCTCGTAAACGAGGGCGGGGCTTTTCATCAATGCCGAGCCCTCACCGTTTTTGACTATCTTATTCACGGGACAGCCCATATTTATATCAATAAAATCGGGGGCGAAGCGCTCATTCAAAATTTTCGCGCCCTTTGCCATAAAGTCGGGCTCACTTCCGAATATCTGCAGGGCGAAGGGGGTCTCCTCGTCGGTGCGTGACGCAAGCTCCACCGTCTTTCTGTCCCCGAAGCAAACCGCCTTTGCGGAAATCATTTCACTTGTAACGAAATCTGCCCCCTGCCTTTTCACGATAGTGCGGAAGGCACTGTCGCCCACTCCTGCCATAGGGGCAAAGAATAATTTAACCATACTAATCCTTAAAAATTTTTAATCCTGTCTTGCCAAAAGGCGAACTTTATACTATAATGTATATTATAATACCGTTTTCGGTTAATTGCAAGAAAAAAATAAAGAGAGACAGAAATGATATATTTGGATAACAGCGCCACCACCCCTCTTTCAGAGAAGGCGAAGGCGAAAATTATGGAGATGACCGAGGTTTTCGGCAACCCCTCCTCCCTTCATTCCGTGGGACTCACGGCGGAAAAGGAAATAACTCTGGCACGAGAGCGCGTGGCACGCTCCCTTTCGGCAAGAGAGGACGAGGTGTTTTTCACCTCAAGCGGAACGGAAGCCGACAACATCGCCATTCTCGGCGGAGCGAAAAAGAATATGAAGGTGGGACGGCGCATTATCACCACCGACTCGGAGCACCCTGCGGTTGCAAACCCCATAAGCTATCTTGAAAGCGAGGGGTATGAGGTAGTAAGGCTTTCCACCAAGGGTGGCAGAATAGATATGGCAGAGCTTGACGAAGCCCTCACCACCGACGTTGCTCTCGTCAGCGTGATGCGCGTAAATAACGAAACGGGCGCAGTATACGACGTGCGTGAAATATCACGGCGTGTCAAGGCGCGCTCTCCCCGTGCCATAGTTCACAGCGACTGCGTTCAGGCGTATATGAAGGAAAGGCTGTCTCTTTCCTCCCTTGGCGCAGACCTTATTTCCGTTTCTGCCCACAAGGTGCACGCGCCAAAGGGCGTGGGTGCGCTTATCGTGAAAAAAGGACTCGTTCTTCCCCCTCATACCTTCGGCGGAGGGCAGGAGAGGGGATTGAGAAGCGGAACGGAAAACACCATTGGCATTGCCGCCTTTGGTGCAGCCGTGTCGGAGGAAACGGCAGGCGAGCATTTCCACGCTCTTTATACTGCGGCTCTTGAGGAAATGGGGAAAATAGAGGGCGTTACCCTCAACCTTCCCGAAAAAGCCTCGGAAACGCTACTCAATATTTCTCTTGCAGGCTATCGCAGTGAAATAATTCTCCACGCCCTTTCAAGCGAGGGCATCTTCGTGTCAAGCGGGTCTGCCTGCTCCTCAAAGAAGGGCGCAAGCCCAACTCTGCGTGCCTTCGGACTGGACACCCGTCACGCCGACGGGGCGTTGAGGGTAAGCTTTTCACGCTACAACACAGTGGAGGAAATTAAAGCCCTTGCAGAGAGTCTTGAAAAAATAATGAAAAACATATCGAAAAGATAAGAGGATATACTATGACGAGAACTATATTGATGAAATACGGAGAGCTTATTCTGAAGGGCGCAAACAAGCGCACCTTTGAAAAGCTCCTTTGCGATAAAATAAAGGCGCGTATGAGACGCCTTCTGGGTGAGGACGGCTTTGAATTCGAGTGTATGCAGTCCACCCTCTACGTGACCCCCAAGGACGACTTGATGGTGGAAAGCGCCTTCGAGGACTTGAAGAAGGTGTTCGGCATCGTCTCCCTTTGCATTTCCTATCGGGCAGAGAAGAATATGGAGGATATCCTCCGCGTGTCCCTTGAAAATATTCCGAAGCATATAACGCCCTACCCCTCCTTTAAGGTGGACGCAAGGCGAAGCGACAAAACCTTCCCCCTCACTTCTCCCGAAATTATGGCAGAGGTGGGAGGCGAGCTTTCCGAAATCTGCCCCGAGGTCAAGGTGGACGTTGTCAACCCTGCAATAGTGGTAAGGGTTGAGATAAGAGAAAAATACGCCTATATCCACGCAGGCTCAGAGCACGGAGCAGGAGGTATGCCCTACCTCTCCAACGGACGCGCCATGCTTCTTCTGTCGGGCGGAATAGATTCCCCTGTGGCAGGCTATATGATAGCGAAAAGGGGCGTGGAGATAGAGGCGGTGCACTTCGAGTCCTTCCCCTATACCTCCGAGAGAGCAAAGGAAAAGGTCTGCGCTCTGGCGAAGAAGCTTTGCGACTACACCGACAGAGTACGCCTTCATATCATCAGCCTTACCGAAATTCAGGAGGCGATAAGAGACAATTGCGAGGAGGACTATTTCACCCTCATTCTCCGCCGTTTTATGTACCCTCTTGCCGAAAGAGTGGCAAGGGAGAGGGGAGCTTCTGCTCTCATTACGGGCGAGAGCATCGGTCAGGTGGCAAGTCAGACCATGGCGGCGCTTGCCGTTACCGACTGCACCGTGAATATCCCCGTTTTCCGTCCCTGCATCGGTATGGATAAGGAGGAAATAGTGGAGGTGGCAAGGAAGATAGACACCTTTGAAACCTCTATTCTGCCTTTTGATGACTGCTGTACCGTCTTTACTCCAAGACACCCCAGAACAAAGCCCGTACTTGAAAAGGTAGTTCGTGCAGAAGAAAAGCTGGACCGTGAAGCCCTTCTTGAAAAGGCGTTTCAGTCAAGAGTGGAAATGGTGATAGAAAGATGAGTATAATGGATATTTTTGCACGCCTTGAAAAAGAGCGTGAGGCAAAGAGGGATGTGGGCAAGATAGAATATATAGTGGCAGGTCTTGGCAACGTAGGCCGTGAATATGAGGGCACGAGGCACAACGCAGGCTTTACGGTCATAGACGCCATATGCGAAAAATGCGGTGTCAGAGTGGATACGGCAAAGTTTCACGCACTTGTTGGGGACGCCACCATTGGTGGAAAAAGAGTGCTCCTTATGAAGCCCACCACCTTTATGAATAATTCGGGTGAGGCGGTAGGGGAGGCGGCTCGCTTTTACAAGATACCCCCCGAAAACGTGATAATCATTTCCGACGATATTTCTCTTGCCCCGGGCAAGCTCCGTGTTCGCCGACGTGGATCTCACGGGGGTCACAACGGGCTGAAATCAATAGAAGCCCACCTTTCAACAAGTGCCTATCCCCGTGTGAAGATAGGCGTTGGCGAGAAGCCTCACCCCGACTATGACTTAGTTAACTGGGTGCTTGGTAAGTTCTCGGCAGAGGACGCCGCCCTCGTGCGTGACGCCTCTAAAAAAGCCGTGGAGGCAATAGAGCTTATGGTGTCGGGCGATATCGACGGCGCTATGTGTAAGTATAACTAAAAAAAGGAAATAAATATGGTTTTTTCAAGTCTGCTTTTTCTTTTCAGATTTTTACCCATAGTATTACTCGGGTACTATATTATCCCACGGCGCTTCAGGAATTTTTTCCTCCTGATAACGAGCCTTATTTTTTACGCCTGGGGTGAGCCTAAATTCTCCCTATTGATGATTGCCTCCATCGTGATAAACTACGTCGGAGGACGGCTGGCGGGCGAAAAAAAGGGACGGGCTTCCCGTGCTGTCCTCATCGTGACGGTGGCGCTTGATATCGCTCTTCTCGGCTTTTTCAAGTACACGGGCTTTTTCCTTGATAATATCAATTTTCTTTTCGGCTCAAGCCTTGCCCTTCGGGTGCTTTTGCCCATCGGCATCAGCTTCTATACCTTCCAGATGATGTCCTACGTCATCGACGTATACCGTGGGAAAACAGAGGTGCAGAAAAGCATCGTCAGCTTCGGCTGTTACGTTGCCCTTTTCCCCCAGCTTATTGCAGGCCCTATCGTTCAATATAAGACGGTGGCAGAACAGCTTGACACAAGGGTGGAGACCCCCGAAAAATTTGCGTCGGGCGCTCTGCGCTTCGTGGTGGGTCTTTCTAAAAAGGTACTCCTTGCAAACCAGTTCGGTACGCTTTGGGACAAGGTTTCCCTTATGGACTCCCCACCTGCCCTCACCGCCTGGCTTGGAATTATCGCCTTTACTCTGCAGATATATTTTGATTTTTCGGGCTACTCCGATATGGCGATAGGTCTTGGAAGAATGTTTGGCTTCGAGTTCCTTGAAAACTTCAACTACCCCTATATTTCAAAGAATATTACTGAATTCTGGAGACGCTGGCACATTTCTCTGGGCACCTGGTTCAGAGAATACGTCTATATCCCCCTGGGTGGTAACCGTGTTTCTGCCGTGAAGCATTTGAGAAATATTCTCGTAGTATGGCTTCTTACGGGTATATGGCACGGCGCAAGCTGGAATTTCGTCCTCTGGGGTCTCTACTTTGGACTTCTTTTGATGATCGAAAAGCTGTTTCTGCTTCGTGCGCTGGAGCACGCCCCCAAGGTGATTCGACACCTGTATGCATTATTGTTCATTGTCCTTGGCTGGGGAATCTTCTATTTCACAGACTTTTCGGAAATGGGCTCCTTTATGACATCATTGTTTGTCGTTGGCGAAGCCGGAATCATCTCAAAGCAAGCCCTTGCGTGGGTACTCGGATATCTCCCTTGGATGATTCTGTGCGCCTTTGCCTCCACGCCGATCGGTGCACACGTTGCAAAGCGCATATCTAACCGTCGCATTTCATCTGCGCTTGCCATCGTCGCCGGCTCCTTGGTATTCCTGCTTTGTGTTGCAGCTCTAGCATCGCAAAGCTATAATCCCTTCATCTATTTCCGATTCTGAGGTTTACATGAAGAAAAGAATTACCCTCAACCTTATATCGGTCGTACTATTTGTCTTCGTCATCTTTATCGTTCCGATCTGGTGGTTAGTAACACCTGATCGTACATTTTCCGATTCCGAACGACGAAATCTTACGCAGACGCCAACGTTTCCTGTTGATTCACTGAACGAATGGAATTTTGATGACGATATCGAAGAATACTTGGCAGATCAGCTGCCCTTGCGCGAATTATTTGTTGGTATCAATGGATATGAAACGCTGCTGACCGGTCGGCAGGTATCCGCCGACATCTATTATGACCGCGAAGGATACCTTGTTGAAAAGCCCCTTGATCTTAATTTTGCTGAGATTGAAAAACGAGTTACACGCATCAACCGCTTGAGTGGAACCGTCGGCATACCCGTTCGATTCCTTGTTCCGCCTTCTACAGGCTTTGTCCGAAGAGATGCTTTGCCTGATGCATTGTCTGATCTATACCTCGACGATCAGATTTTTGCTGCGCTTTCGACTGCAGGTGCCGAGCTTGTTCCCTTGCTCGATCTCTTTTCTGAAAACGGATCGGAATGGTTCTACCGGACCGATCACCATTGGAATTCCGACGGCGCATATGCCGCTTACGTCGCATATATGTCCTATGTTGGCAAGGCGCCACTGGAAGCGTCCTATTTCTTGCGGCATACTGTCGAGGGCTATGTTGGGTCCACTCGTTCTCGCTCTGCGCTTTGGCTTACATCGGGTGAACAACTCGTCATCCATGAACCACCTGTATCCGTACAGGTTGCTTTTTCTGACCGCGAGGGCACGTTTAACAGCCTGATCTTTGCCGAGCACCTGAAAGAATATGACTGGTACCCAATCTTTGTCGATGGAAATCATCCCATTACGGTCATCGAAAACCTCGACAACAATGGCAGTGATGTTTTGTTCATTGTCAAAGATTCCTTTGCAAACAGTATCGTCCCTCTGTTCGTGCCCTCCTACAAAAAGATCGTCATGGTGGATCCTCGGTATTATCGCGGAAACGTATCCGAATTATGTATTGAACACAACGCAACGGAACTACTATTTTGTTACTCACTTGAGCGTATCACGACCGATACCAACCTGCTTCTTCTGAAATAACCGAAAGATTGCTTGTCTTTTGGAAAAGAATTGATTGAATGCGTTGAATTAAAAAAGTCCCTAATATTAGGGACTTTTTTAATTCAACGCATTCAATCAATTCTT
>JAZSLY010000105.1:0-5985 GCA_045535585.1 Eubacteriales bacterium | reverse complement strand
AAAGAAGAAGAAATAAGCTTCTGAATTGAAAATGACCACACGAAAGTGTGGTCATTTTTGTTATGGTTAATGTGGATGATATATTAAGAAAACTCTAAATTAAAAGGTGGGCATTTACCCACCTTTTAATTAATATTATTTACCAAGCTCTTTGGTTCTTTCAAATGCATCTCTTATTGCGTTCATTACAGGTCCTCTAAAAGCACCGTTTTCAAGCGCTATTACTCCCATAATTGTACTGCCACCGGGGGAACAAACGGCATCCTTTAATTCGCCGGGGTGCTTATCGGAGCTATCAAGAAGCGACGCACTTCCCAAAACTGTTTGCATGGCGTATTTAAGTGCTTTGTCTCTTGGCAATCCGCAGGCAACCGCACCGTCCGCGAGAGCCTCGATGAACATATAAACGAATGCAGGACCGCACCCCGAAAGAGCGCTTGCTGCGTCAATCAGCTTCTCGTCAATTCTGTCTATTTTTCCTGCACACTCCATAATGGACAAAAATTCACTAATATAGTCCTCTGTGATGTTTTTATTGGTCGCAAAGAGAATCATTCCTTCGCCTACTGCAACGGGAGTGTTGGGCATAATACGGATAAGCGCTATTTCTCCGCCAAAACACGCCTCGATTTTCTTCATCTCAACGCCTGCCGCCATAGATACTATTACGACGGGGCGGGGAAGTACCTCGCTTTTAATTTCATCGATTACCGATGAAAGAACTTGAGGCTTGACTGCCAGAAAAATCACGTCCGCGTTTCGTGCAATGGTAATATTGTCGGACTTTTCTCCGTTAACTTTTTTGCAAAGCGCTTCAACCTTAGTCGAGTCCATATCGGACAGTAAAATTTTCGTTTCAACTCCGGATGATGCAACGGCCTCTGCTATCGCGCCACCCATGTTTCCGCAACCGATAAATCCTATTTTTTTCATATTGTTACCTCGTTTGTCCCTCTCCTGTAATTACGTATTTGTAGGTTGTCAGCTCCTCAAGTCCCATAGGACCTCTTGCGTGGAGCTTCTGGGTTGAAATACCCATCTCGCAACCGAGACCGAATTCTCCGCCGTCTGTAAAGCGAGTAGAAGCGTTTATATAAACCGACGACGAGTCGATCATTTTCGCAAATATTTCGCAGGCGTCCTTATTTTTAGAAACGATAGCCTCGCTATGACCTGTGGAATGTAAAGATATGTGTTCAATCGCATCCTCAACACTGTCAACTACCTTTATGGCAAGAATATAGTCAAGAAATTCCGTGTCAAAATCTTCGCCCGAAGCCTTTGAGCATTCTATAATTTCTGCACATATTTCGTCACCGCGAATTTCAACGGGAGTGAGAGCTTTGGCTTTTCTTTCATCTACCAAAAGTGCCTTTATTTTAGGCAGAATACTTTCTGCAATATCACGGTGCAGAAGGCAAACCTCTGCGGCGTTGCAGACGGAAGGACGGCTGGTTTTGGCGTTATTTAAAATATTCAGCGCCATATCAACGTCTGCATCCTTGTCAATATAAATATGACATATTCCCGTACCCGTGTGTATGCAGGGAACGGTTGCGTTTTCCACGCAAGCGTTAATCAAATTTTTTCCGCCCCTCGGTATCAAAAGGTCAACAAAGCCCTGCGCCTTCATCAATTCATTGGCGCTGTCGTGGCTCTTGTCTTCAATTAATTGAACGGCATCAACGGGAAAGGACACTCTTTCAAGCCCATGCCTTAATACCTCAGTGATTGCCATAGCAGACTCAAAAGCATCTTTACCGCTTCTGAGAATACACGCATTACCCGACTTTATTGCAAGGGATGCGGCGTCGCTCGTTACGTTTGGACGGCTTTCGTAAATTATTGCAATTACACCCATGGGCACTGCAATCTTTTTTATATTCAAGCCGTTTGGTCGTACGTTATCAGTAAAAATCCTTTTAAGAGGGTCGGGGAGTGAAGCAACGTCACGAAGCCCCTTTGCCATAGCTTCAATGCGCTCTCTTGTAAGCTTGAGTCTGTCTATCATAACGGGACCCAGCTTTTCAGCAGCGTTTACTACGTCACTCGCATTTTTCTTTAATATATAATCGGCGTTTTCTTCAAGTGCGTCTGCCATTGACAGTAGAGCGGAGTTACGCTCCTCTTCACTTTTAAGTGCTACGCTTCTCGACGCCTTTTTTGCCGCCTCTAAAATTACCTTTGTTTCCTTCATTACTTTTTACTCCAAAATCGTGTGCCTACGTTTATTCCGTCGGCAATATCGTAAAGCTTGTCGGGGTCATCACCGTTAATGATAATCATATCGGTGCCTGCCTTCGTTGCAATTTCAGCCGCACGTATTTTCGTTGCCATGCCACCCGTGCCAAGCTCCGAGCCCTTTCCGCCTGCAAGCTTAATTATATCGGGCGTGATTTCATACACGTTATCAATAAGCTTTGCGTCCTTGTCTTTGTGTGGGTCAGAGGTATAGAGCCCGTCGATATCCGACATAAGTATCAAAAGCTCGGCGTTTATATTCACCGAAACGATAGCTGCCAGAGTATCGTTATCACCTATACCAAGCTCCTCTGTTGCAACCGTGTCGTTTTCGTTTATAATAGGTATACATCCAAGCTCAAGGAGTCGGGAGAGCGTATTGTGGAAATTTTGCTTTCTTGACGCATCGTTGATATCGTGCTCGGTCAAAAGAATTTGCGCCACGTTGTGACGGTATTCAGAGAACAGCTTGTCGTAGGTATACATCAGCTCACATTGTCCCACGGCGGCAACTGCCTGCTTCGTCGGAATATCCTGCGGGCGCGATTTCAGGGAAAGCTTACCCACTCCCATTCCAACTGCACCCGATGATACGATTATGATTTCGTGTCCCGCGTTCTTCAGGTCACTTACAACCTTACAAAAACGCTCGATGCGTTTGATATTAAGGCATCCGGTTGAATGCGTAAGGGTAGACGTACCGATTTTAATAACTGTTCTCATTCTTCTTCCTCTATTATAAATTCTTCCTTGTTTAATCTTTTAAGCTCAATATTCAAAAGCTTTTCAACTATTCTTTCGGGTGGGTCGTTATTGAGAATAAGGCTTTCCTTTTCGCTTTTGGTCAGCCTTTTGATTTGATATTCTATTTTAAGAGCACTGTTTCTGCTGTCTGTTTCCCACAAAGCCTCCAAAGACAGCGGAGCGTTAGCCCTGGTGTATTTAGCCATTTTTTTGCTTTTACCGAAATGCTCACGAAGCCGCTTACGAGCGTCGCTTGCAATTCCCGTATATAGCGAATTGTTTCGGCATCTCAGCATATAGACGTAGTACATATCAAGCGCACCAATCCAATCAGTTCTCTTTTGAGTTGTCAACAAACATCTTTACCTATGAATTATACTATGATTAATACTTAAAAGTCAAGTACAAATATAAATCAATCGATAAAAAACTCTATAAAATTTCATTATTATACTTGACACGAAAGAGAAATTGTGATAAAATATCTAAAATTATGGATTGAGATTGCGATGTTTCTTTTTTTGTCGCAACGTCGCGGTTTTGATTTGAATCTATTTTAGATTCTTTTTTTGTGTCAAATGTTATATAAGGAGAACGTATGAACTACATTTTGAAGAACGGATTAGCATTTATAGACGGTAAATTCACCCGTACGGATATACTTGTCTCTGACGGTTGTGTTGCTGTCTCTTCTCCGCTTTTTCCTTCTGACGCCGTAGTTATTGATTTATCCGATAAATTTATTTTTCCCGGTTTTGTCGACGTGCACGTGCACTTACGGCAACCGGGATTTATTTATAAAGAAACCATCAAAACGGGAACTATGGCGGCGGCGCACGGCGGATATACCACCGTTTGCTCTATGCCAAACCTTTCACCCGCACCTGATAATTTTGAGAATCTTTTGGTGCAATGCGACGCAATTGACAGCGACGCTGTAATTGAGGTTTTGCCCTTCGGAACGATAACGAAGGGGCAAAAAGGGGAATGCCTTTCCGATATGGCAGAAATGGCAGACCGTGTGTGCGGATTTTCAGATGACGGACGCGGTGTTCAGGACGAAGACTTAATGCGTCTTGCAATGCAGGAAGCAAAAAGGCTTGACAAGGTTATTTCAGCGCATTGTGAGGTCAACTCCCTTCTAAACGGCGGTTACATCCACGACGGCACTTATGCCAGACTTCACGGTCACCGCGGAATTTCCTCCGAAAGCGAATGGCGAATGATAGAGCGTGATATTGCGCTTGCCGAAGAAACGGGAGTTAAATACCACGTTTGCCATATATCAACGAAGGAAAGTGTTTCCTTGATAAGAGAGGCGAAGCGACGGGGTGTGGATATAACCTGCGAAACGGGACCGCACTACCTGCTTCTTGACGAGACCTTCTTAAAGGAAGACGCAAGATATAAAATGAATCCTCCTCTTCGAAGCGTGGAAGATAGGCTTGCTCTCATCGAGGGACTCGTTGACGGCACGATAGATATGATTGCCACCGACCACGCGCCTCATTCTGCCGAAGAAAAGGCGAAGGGGCTTGAAAAGAGCGCTATGGGTATCGTAGGTATCGAAACCGCATTTCCTCTTATGTACGAATATTTCGTAAAAAAGAATATAATTACCCTTGAAAAGCTCCTTGAGCTTATGTCACTTAATCCACGCCGAAGATTTGGCATAAAGGGCGGGCTTACCGTTGGCGAAAGGGCTGACCTTACAGTTTTCGATTTAAATGAAGAATATAAAATCAACCCGGAAGAGTTCTTGTCCAAGGGACGAAGCACTCCCTTTGAGAATTATTCCGTTTCAGGAAAACCAATTTTGACTATTAGCGGAGGTAAAATAGCATGGCAGAAAAAATAAGAAGAAAAATAGTATTAGAGGACGGAAGCCAGTATTTCGGCTACGGCTTCGGTGACAATTGCGACAGAGTGTGCGAAATCGTTTTCAACACCTCTATGATTGGCTATCAGGAAATCGTTTCAGACCCTACTTATATGTATCAAATGGTGGTTATGACCTATCCCATTATCGGTACCTGTGGTGTATCCCACGCCCTTGAAACAAAAACTCCTACCATCGGCGGTCTCATCGTGCGTGAATACAACGACCTGCCCGCTAATTTCAGATACGTGAAAACACTTTCCGAGGTTATGGAAGAAAACCATATCCCCGGTATTTACGGACTTGACACACGAAAGCTTACACGCAGTATACGTGATAACGGTTGCAGCAAGGTAATGATTACCTCGGTTGACACTCCCGTTGAAGAGGCGCTGAAGATTATCAAGAATACCGAAATTCCCACCGATGCAGTTACCAAGGTAAGCTGCAAGAAAAAGTGGTATTCAAGAACGAACAATGCAAAATATAACGTTGTTTTAGTTGATTGCGGAGTAGAGGATAACATCGTTGAGATGCTCAACTCAAGGTCCTGCAACGTTGCCGTTGTGCCCTATAACACCTCGGCTGAGGAAATTCTTTCAATGAAGCCCGACGGTATTTTCTTAACAGACGGCCCCGGTGCACCAGAGGACACCCCCTGCCTTGTCGAGCTTGTAAATAGCATTCGCGGCAAGTGCCCTATTTTCGGTGCTGGTCTCGGTCACGAGGTGATTGCCCTGTCCTATGGGGCAAAGACCTTGAAGCTTAAATTCGGTCACAGAGGTGTCAACCACCCTGTTAAAAACGTAACTAACGGAGTCGTTGAGGTAACAGCTCAAAACCACGGCTACGCCGTAGATACAGACAGCGTTAAAGGCACGGGGCTTGAGGTAGTTCAGGTAAATATTATCGATTCTACAATAGAGGGAATGAGAAACGAGAGTGACGCCGTTTACTCCGTTCAGTACCAGACGGAGAGTGCTATGAACTCTCTCGACTGTGACAGCTTATTCGGACAGTTTATGAATAAAATGAAGGAGAATTAAGACAATGCCTAAGAGAAGTGATTTAAAGAAAATATTGGTTATTGGTTCAGGCCCTATTGTTATCGGTCAGGCTGC
>JAZSLY010000182.1:0-3291 GCA_045535585.1 Eubacteriales bacterium | reverse complement strand
TTTTTTTCTCGTTTTTCATTTTATTTTCCTTTTTGGTCTATTTTACAGACCTTTTTATCAAATTTTGATATTTCACAAGTTTTTGATTGTTAAAATAAATTTATATTATGAATTTTCGTGAAAAGCATAGCTTTTGTTATTCACAGTTTTCCGAAAATATGCATACTTTTGCACAGTTCCCACCGAGTTTCCCACAGGTGAAAGGCTAATTTTTCCAAAAAGACCCTTGTTTAGAGGGTTTTCAAACAAAGTTTTCCACAGGCTGTGGGAAACTTTGTTCGCAACTTTATAAAAACTCAATTTACGAATTTGTCGTTTACGGGATTGGCATTCAGTGTGATATTTGCAAAGTTTTGTGCCTCTGCCTCATAGTAAGCCTGAGAGGCAATCATCGCTCCGTTGTCCGAGCAAAGCGAGAGGGGAGGAAGATATAGCGCCACGCCGCGTCTACGGCACAGCTCCTCTACGGTACGGCGGAGATGTGAGTTTGCGCTGACGCCTCCTGCCACCACGAGAGCAGGTAATTTATAGTCGTCTATGGCGTGGGAGAGTCTATTTTCCACGGTGTCGCAAAGCGCCGCCGTAAAGGACGCCGCCACGTCCTCTTTGCAGTAATGCTCGCCCTTTTGTTCGCAGTTGTGAATATAATTGACCACCGCCGTCTTTAAGCCCGAGTAGGAAAAGTCGTAGGGTGCGCCTGCCACGGTGGCACGGGGGAAGGCGATAGCGTCCCTCTTTCCAAGCTTTGCAAGCTCGTCCATTTCACGACCACCCGGGTATGCAATACCCATAACCCTCGCCACCTTGTCAAAGGCTTCGCCTGCGGCGTCGTCCCTCGTAATTCCGATTGTCTCGTATTCGGTGTAGCCCGTCACCTTCATAAGAGATGTGTGACCGCCCGACACCACGAGGGCAAGAAACGGGGGTTTTAGGTCCTCGTGTGCGATATAGTTCGCCGCCACGTGTCCTCTTATGTGGTTTACCGCCACAAGAGGCTTGTGGGAAGCGTAGGCAAGTGACTTTGCAAAGTTCACGCCCACGATAAGAGCGCCGACAAGTCCCGGACGGTAGGTTACACCGATAGCGTCCACGCCGTCGAGGGTCAGCCCTGCCTCAAGGAGTGCTTCTCCCGTCAGGGAGGACACCGCCTCTATGTGTGCACGGGAGGCTATTTCGGGCACTACTCCGCCATAGCGCTTGTGTATCTCTATTTGTGATAGTATTTTGCAGGCAAGAACGTGCCTGCCGTCCTCCACTATTGCAACCGAGGTTTCGTCGCAGGAGGACTCTACTGCAAGTATCTTCAATTTATTTTCCTTTACTTATACGTGTAATTCATAATGACCGCATCCTCACGGGGTGAGGAATAGAAGCCACGTCTTATACCAACCCTCTCGAAGCCAAGCCTTTCGTAAAAGCTCTGGGCACGGGTATTCGACACGCGCACCTCAAGGGTCAAAGCTTCTATCTTCATTTTTCTGCCGTCCTCGATAAGAGCGCTCATAATAGCACCCCCCACGCCCTTGGAGCGAAAATCAGGGTGCACGGCAACGTTGGTTATAGCGCCGTCATATTTCGACGCGTACATTCCTGCGTACCCTACCGCAACGCCGTTTTCCTCACAGACGAGAAAATGCGCCATATCAAGCGCCAGCGACTCCCGAAGCATCTCCTTCGTCCAGGGGACAGAAAAGGTCAGCCTTTCTATTTCGGCAACGGCGTCAAGGTGCTTTTCTGAAAAGGGAACTATCTTCAATATCCGCGCTCTCCAGTCAAGGTGTCGTCGTTTTCAACCCAGGACTCCACGTCGATAACTCTGTATTCGGTGGCGGTGTCCCTGACTATAACCTTTTCAATTCCTGCGTTTATTATCATTCTTCGGCAAAGCTGACAGGGGCTTGTGCCCTCGGTAACCTCGCCCGTCTTATAGTCGATGCAGGCAAGATAAAGGGTAGAGCCCAGCATCTCCTCTCGGCTGGCGGCGATAATGGCGTTCTGCTCGGCGTGCACCGAACGGCAAAGCTCGTATCTCTCGCCACGGGGGATATTCATTTTTTCTCTCATACAGAACTGCAGGTCACAGCAATTCTTTCTTCCTCTGGGTGCACCTGCGTAGCCCGTAGAAACGATAGTATCGTTCTTAACTATAATTGCGCCGAACACTCGGCGGATACAAGTGCCTCTCTTGGCAACGGTCTGGGCAATATCAAGATAATAGTTTATTTTGTCGGGGCGTTGTGTACTCATTTTTCTTTTCTCCTTGTCGGCTATATTTTAGCAACGAATTCCTTTAACCAAGCCCTGAAATCCTCTCCGATCTCCTCGTGCTTCGCACCGTAGGTCACGTTTGCCTTCAACAATCCCAGCTTCGAGCCCATATCATGATGAGTGCCGGGGAAATCGTACGCCATAACGCCCTTCTCTCTTGCAAGAGTCGCCATAGCGTCGGTAAGCTGCAGCTCTCCGCCGAAGCCCATGGGCGTATTTTCAAGTATGGTAAATATTTCGGGGGGCAAAACCACTCTGCCGAGGATTGAGAAAAGCGACATTACCTTGTCGGGCGTGGGCTTTTCTATCATATCGGTGCAGGAATATACTCTGTCCTCCACCTTTTCTACCTTAAGCGAGCAATATTTATGTATCACGTCGGGGCTTACCTCACGCACTCCCACAACACCAAGTCCCCACTTATCGTAGATTTCCGCAAGTGCCTTGGTGGTAGGATAGTCCGACTCGATAAGGTCGTCACCGTAGAGCACGGCAAAGGGCTCGTTACCCACGAACTCCTTTGCGCAAAGCACGGCGTGACCAAGTCCCTTTGCTTCCTTTTGACGAATGAAGGTAATATTCGCCATATTGGCTATGGCACGAAGCGCCTGAAGCTCCTCGGTCTTTCCCTTTTTCTCCAAATGTCTTTCATATTCGGGAGAGTAGTCAAAGTAGTCCTCCATGGACTCCTTGCCTCTGTTGGTAATAATCAGGATATCGGTAATTCCCGACTTTACCGCTTCCTCTATCTGATAGTGCATAGCAGGCTTGTCAACAATGGGCATCATTTCCTTTGCAACCGCCTTTGCCGCAGGCAGCATTCTCGTTCCGAGACCCGCCGCAGGAATAACCGCTTTTCTTATCGCCATAGCTCTCTCCTTCCAAATTGTGAAATTTTAACTATTCAGATTATTATATATCAAAAAACACTTTTTGTCAATGTTTTCTCACTTATATTTATAATATTATTACATTCCCACCACAATACTTTAGATTTTTATACGTTTAGCGGATTTTCCGCTA
>JAZSLY010000069.1:0-4257 GCA_045535585.1 Eubacteriales bacterium | reverse complement strand
ACATAACGATATACGCACCCTCAAGACATACCTCGCCCTCGGGCTTGAGGCGGAAGAACTTGGGAGGCGGGTCAAGTGAAAAGTCCTCGGCGTCAATGTAAAGCTCACGGGTGAACTTCACCTGTCTTACTCCCATTTCCTCGTGCTGAGGATGGTTGGGCACGTCAAAGTATTCCACTTCGTTTTCGGGATAGTTGTCAATAATTACCTTTATAGGATTGAGCACTGCAATTCGGCGTGGTGCGCTTTCATTAAGCTCGTCACGGATGCAGGCTTCAAGAAGGCGTATGTCAACAAGGCTGTTTGCCTTTGCCACACCTACTCTTGAACAGAAGTCTACGATAGACGCACCCGTATAGCCACGGCGTCTCAATCCGCAAAGGGTAGGCATTCTGGGGTCGTCCCAGCCGTCAACCTCACCGCTTTCTACCATAGAACGAAGAAAACGCTTTGAGAGAACGGTGTTGGTGATGTTAAGTCGGGCAAACTCTATCTGACGGGGCTTGTGAGGAACGCTGACGTTCTCTATCACCCAGTTGTAGAGAGGACGGTGAATTTCAAATTCAAGAGAGCAAAGAGAGTGGGTAATACCCTCCAGAGCATCCTGAATGGGATGAGCAAAGTCGTAGGTGGGATAGATGCACCACTTGTTTCCATATCTGTGATGGGGGAGATGCTTGATACGGTAGATTACGGGGTCACGCATCCAGAAGTTACCTGATGCGAGGTCGATTTTAGCACGGAGAGTATACTTTCCATCGGGAAATTCTCCCTTCTTCATTCTTTCAAAAAGGTCAAGGCTCTCCTCGAGTGGTCTGTCACGCCAAGGAGACGTGGCAGGGTGAGTCAGGTCTCCGCGGTACTTTTCCATATCCTCGGCAGAAAGCTCACAGACGTAGGCAAGCCCCTTCTTGATAAGCTCTACGGCATACTCGTAATCCTTGTCGAAATAATCGGAGCCGTAGAAAAATCTGTCGTCCCAATCAAAGCCAAGCCAATGAATGTCCTCCTTGATAGCGTCCACGAATTCCGTGTCCTCTTTTGCGGGGTTGGTGTCATCCATTCTGAGATTGCAAAGACCGCCGTATTTCTTCGCAGTACCGAAATCTATGGCAAGCGCCTTGCAATGACCTATATGCAGATATCCGTTAGGCTCGGGGGGAAAACGGGTGTGCACCTTTTCTATCTTACCTTCACGCAGGTCTGCATCAATTATTTCTTCAATAAAATTTTTTGTCTCTTCCATGGTTTGCGCCGTCCTTTCAAATGCTTAAAATCATTTTTTCAATTCTGCCAAGTGTCCGCTCTTTACCCATAATCTGCATTACTGTGTAAAGGTCGGGCGCATTTTGTTTACCCGTTACCGCCACGCGTATGAACATACTTACGTCCGCCACGTTTCCTCGGAAGTCGTCGGGATTTGCCTTGTACGCCTTCATATCCGAGGCGTATCCTAAGCTCTCTGCAATCGCCTTCACCTTTTCAAACCAGGTGTTCATATCGTCGGCTGGGTCGAAGGTCTCGGTAAAGCGACGGAGAGTCTCCTTTATATCCGCCTTGTCAAAGGCGTCGGGGTACTCGTCCTCTATCACGAAAAGCTCGTCGTAGAAAAATCCCATATATCCACGGGCGTCCTTGAGGGTTGCAAGGTCCTTTCGGGGCTTCTTTCCGCCTCTGCCTATTGCAAAAATCTTCGTTGCATATTCACGGTCACGGGCAATCAGCTCGGCAAAGGGCTCGTCGTATATTTTTGCCCACTCCAGAACCTTTTCACAAACGTCCTCAGCCGTCATTCTTGACATAACGTTCTTTGAAACGTCGTTAAGCTTGTCGTAGTCAAAGAGGCATCCGGAAACCGACATCTTCTTGGCGCTGAAGGGGAATTCCTTGTAATTCTTGTCGGGGTTCTGCATATGCCACTCTTCGTAGTTGGAGTTAAGAAGAGTCATAACGTATTCGCAAACCGCCTCGGGCGTATAGCCCATAGCGGTGTAATCGTCCATATTTGCGCCCATATCTCTCTTCGACAGCTTCTTTTTGTTTCCGTTTTCGTCAAGCTTCATTATCTGGGATATGTGCATATATTTGGGCACCTTAAAGCCGAGATAACGGAAAAGCTGAAGGTGCTTCGGAAGGCTTGGCAGCCACTCCTCGCCCCTTATTACGTGGGTCGTTCCCATAAGGTGATCGTCCACGGCGTGAGCGAAATGGTAGGTGGGTATTCCGTCGGACTTGAGAAGTACGAAGTCCTCGTCGTTTTCGGGAAGCTCCAGATTTCCTTTTACAAGGTCGGTCATCTTGACCTTTCTTTCACCGTCCCCGTCGGCAAGAAGCCTTAGAACGAAGGGGTGGTTTTCCCCAAGGTGCTTTTCTACCTCTTCAAGAGTTATTTCTCTTGCGCGGAGCATAGCGTCACGCCTTTCGTCCGCTTCCTTTTCCCAGTCGGTATTTTTAATTTCTTCTTTTTTGTTTATGGAATTGAGCTTTTCAAGCTCCTCCTCGGTGGTAAATTCGGGATAAGCCTTGCCCTCGCGCACCAAAGCCTTTGCAAAGGTCTGGTATATCTCACGCCTTAAACTTTGCTTGTAAGGACCGTAATTTCCCTTGTCGGTTATGTTTCCCACGCCGTCGAGGATCGCACCCTCGTCAAAGTCAATGCCGTATCTTGCAAGAGTTTTGATAAGTCCTGCGGCGGCACCCTCAACCTCACGCTTGGCATCGGTGTCCTCTATTCTTAAATAGAAAACTCCGCCCGACAGATGAGCCATTCTTTCGCCAACTGTGGAGGGGAAAAGACCTCCGAAATGTACGAAGCCCGTAGGGCTTGGCGCAAATCTCGTAACTGCCGCGCCCTCCTTTAGTTCTCTTTTGGGATATCTTTTTTCCATATCCTCGGGAGTCGTGGTAATATCGGGAAAAAGTAATTGAGCAAGTCTTTCAAAATCCATAGTTTTTTCCTTTCAAGGTCGTTTTTCTGTATCGTTTGAATCAACTTTTTTGTGATTTTTAAAGTATTGGTAGTAGTTGCATTTCAGCATACCGTTGTAAAGCTTGCGCACGTTGTCCGCACGCCTTGCAAAGTGCTTTTCAAAATAAGCGTCCGAGGTGATGAAATACATCTGCCAGTTTTCAAGCTTCTTCGTGCTTTTACCAAGCACTCGGTACAGCCTTTCCGCACTTTCTATGTCAAGAAGCCTCTCGCCGTAAGGGGGATTGCAGACGATAGTTCCGCGTCGGTTTGGGTTTTCCATATCCTTTATATCGGAGACGAAAAACCTGACGAACTTATCAACTCCTGCGCGCCTTGCGTTCTCACGGGCGATTTCTATAACGTTTTCGTCAATGTCGCTGCCCCATATTTCAAAGGGTGTGTCGTCAATAGCCAAAAGCGCTTCTTCTCTCGCCTTTGCCCATAACTCCTTTGGTATAAAGGGATAGCTTTCCGCAAGGAATTCTCGGTTTATACCGGGCGCCATATTTCTTAAAATAAGTGCCGCCTCAATGGGAATCGTGCCCGACCCGCACATGGGGTCCCACAACAGAACGTCGTGGCGGGGGCGCGCTATCTGCACCAGGGCAGACGCCAGGGTTTCCCTTATGGGTGCATCGTTGGTGGCGGTGCGGTAGCCTCTTTTGTATAACCCTGCACCGCTTGTGTCAAGCATTATCGCCACAGTATCACGAAGCAAAAAGAACTCAATTTGTATCTTCCTTTCGCTTTCGGGCAGATAGTCGGTCTTATATGCACTGTAAAGCCGTTCAACAATGGCTTTTTTTATTATCTTCTGACAGTCGGGAATACTGTGAAGTGTTGATTTTATAGTGTGCCCCTTTACCGGAAAAGCATCCATCATTCCGACGTAATTCTCCCAAGGGATATTCTTGACCCCCTGAAAAAGCGCCTCAAAGGTGGTCGCTTCAAACTCGTCAAGTATGATAAATAGCTTTTCAGCACACCTGAAATTTATATTGCATCTCGCCACGGCGCTGACGTCGCCTTCAAAATATACTCTGCCCTCAATGGTACGGGTCCTTTTGTAGCCAAGTCTGTCAACCGTCTCGCCCACGAATTTTTCCAGCCCGAAAAGGCAGGTCGCGGCATATTTCATATTCGTCATTATTTTCTCTCGTAGGTCACGTACTTAAAGGAAATATCTCCCTCCCAAAGCGTCTCGCTTTCCTCTGCTACCGCCCACTTGTCACTCTCGATAGGGGGGAGGAAGCGGTCTGCGTCAAACGCCTTGTCAATGTGGGTGG
>JAZSLY010000063.1:0-16214 GCA_045535585.1 Eubacteriales bacterium | reverse complement strand
CTCGCCGCAACCGCCGTTCTTAGCGCTGTCGCAAAGATTGCGTGTTTCAAGAGTCTTGATCTTTTCCATAATAAAATCTCCATTCTGTTTTAAAATGTTTAGCCATTGCCGAAATGGCACTAATTCTTGGTGTAATTATATCACAACAAATTGATAAAATCAAGAGAAATCAGCATTATTTTTTAAAATTTATCAAGATAATCGTTTTTATGATTGCTTTTTGCCATTTCCTGAAAACGAAGTATACCCATATAGGAATCGCCCGACACTATAAAATGCTCTACGAGGTGAATGTCAAGCTGGAGTAAAAAGTGCTCTATTCTCTTGGTAGAATCCATATCGTCGGAGGAAGGAATAACCGTCATAGACGGGTGATTATGTGCAAAGACGATATTCACTCCGTTGACCTTCAGCATTTCGTTGGCAATCTTGCGTATTTCGGTCTTAACGAACATTGCACCGCCCTCGTTTATAACGCTGCTGCCAACGAGGTTCATACTGGCATCAAAATAAAATCCCATAAGGATTTCCTTTTGCACACCGACGAAATGATTAACTACGTACTCTCCTATCTCCTCGTAGGTCATATGATTGGTGTTTGATGCCTGAGACTGCTGAACGAAATAGAACCTTGCAAACTCGGGCAATATTTTCAAAAAGGTTGCCGCATTCTCTTTTATTCCCTTCACCGTCATCAGCTCCGACATAGGAAGAGAAAACACGTTGGCAAACGAGCCCGCCTTGTTTATCAGCTCGTGAGCGATCTCGTTGGTATCTATCTGCGGAAGCGCATAATACAGTAGCATTTCAAGTATTTCGTGATCGTTGAAGGGCTCGAAGCCGAATTTAAGAAATTTGTCCTTCATCCTCTGTCGGTGATTAGCGTGAAGGTTAATAGGTTTTTGAGAAGTAGTTTTTTTGATTTCTTTCATTTTGTCCCTGTAAATTTAATTTTTTCTTGACTTTATTACGGTTATCAATTAAAATATGAATAATAAAATTGGAAGGTATAGAAATGTCAAAAGAATTTAACAAAAAAATTTTTGCTATTTTACTCGATATGTCGCGAGGCTCGAGAAGCTGGAGAGAGTTTGCCATTGATTGCGATATAAGCTACGTGCAGATAAGAAAGCTTGCTACCTGCAAGCAGGAAAATCCACCGAGAGTCAAGCTCTTAAAAAAGATAGTGGAGAATTCCGAAGCCAATATCGGAATGGAGGAATACCTCTTTGCGATAGGCGCATCGGGTGACGAAGAAAAAAAGGAAAGCTATCCTTTAAGCTCCAGCCTTATGAAGCAAGGAGATATTTTCTTTGAAAAATATATGTCGCTGTCAATGGGTCAGCGAAAGATGATAAACGACTTTATCGACTTTTTATCAAAGCGTCAATAGAGAGGGCAAGCTCCGTGCTCGGCTCGAATTTTACGGCTTCTAAGAAATTGTTGTATTCAAATACGAGCACCTTTGAGTCGGGTGCGATAAAATTCGTATTGTAGTTATATATGTTTCTGACGTTGTGGCTCGTATCTCTTTTGAACTCCTCTATCGAGTACAGAGAGACGATATGCGAGACGCCGATATTACATTCCACCACCGTTTTCGTGCCTACGGTTTTCGTTATCACGAAGGCGTCACGGTCAATATAATATACATATTCGGGGAGAAAAAACTTTGTAGCAAGCAGTGAAAAAGTCACGGCGCAAAGGAAGAAAACCAAGTGCCAGATTGAGTCTGGCAGGTCAAAGCGCTTTACCAAAGTAACACTCACTAAAAACAAGGCTAACATTGCCAAAGAAAAGGCAACGTTGGTCTTGTTATTTTTTTGCGGAATATATTTCATCAAAATCCTCTGAAAAAATCAATTTTTCTTGTAATCTGATCGTATTTCAAAATCTCGGCAGATAGAACGGCACCGTTGTCAAGCTCGATTATACCAAAGGTCAGGGTGCTTCCCTGCCCAATCGTACCCGGATTGAAAAACAAGGTGTTGCCGTGCTTTTGCTTGAAGGGCACGTGGGTGTGACCGAAAAGAACAAGCTCCGAGGACAGCCCTCTTGCACGAACGAAAATGCCGTTCATAGAGCTTTTAATTCCGTATTGATGACCGTGGGTCACAAGGCACTTGATGCCTCCAATAAATCCAACGTATTCGCTTTTCGCATCTATCTCCAGAAAATCGTTATTACCCTTCACAAACACATTCGGCAAATCGGGGTATCTTTCCACAATGCGACGGAAATCGGAAACCTTGTCTCCAAGGTGTACCAGAAACGTATCTTCCGTTTTGCAGGAATTTATCACAGATTCCATAGAGTCGAGGTTGCCGTGGCTGTCAGAAAAAACAATAAGCTTCATATTGTGCTCTCCGTAGTAGCAAATTCATCCACCACGCATAAACTGTAGCAGGAGGTGGAGAGTATGAATAACAATCAAAAAGCCCCATCAGACAATCTGGCACAAGCCCTTTCTAACCTTTTGGGACAAAACGAATCGCTTAATAACGACGTAAAGAATCTTATCAATTCACTTACGCCCGATGATATAAACAAAATATCATCGCTTATCAAAAACAAAGACCTGCAGAAAATTGCAAGCTCTATGATTTCTTCATCTAAGGAAAAGGAGAAATAGCCATGGAAGATATTTCGTTAGATAAAATTACCGAGGTGCTGAATTCCCCCGACCTTATGTCCAACCTGAAATCTATAATGGGTCAGCTTGGCGTGTCGCAAACCGAGAAGCCCGATATAGTTGTCGAGGAAAGCGCCACGGAGGAAAAAGGGAGCATCAAGGAAATAACCGAAGCGCTCAGCAACAATTCGATATTCTCGTCAATTAGACAGTTTCTGTCCCAAAACAAGACGGAAAGAATAGCGTTGCTGACCGCCTTGAGACCCTTTTTAAGTGATGAAAAGAAGGGCGTTTTGGATGGAATTTTGCAAATTCTGAAGGTAGCAAACATCCTGCTTGCGTCAAATATAATATAATTCAGAGGTGAGATTATGTATTCAAGGAAGACGGGTACTATGTATAACCAGAGCGAAGCTCAAAAGAAAATTGAAAGCTTCAACAACAATTTAAGAGAGCAATACAATAGCCGTGCAACACCTGCAAGCACCGCCGTTCAATCGAGAGAAGCACCAGCCCCTTCAAGCACAAGCTTTGACAGTTTGTTGAGCTTTTTAAGCGGTGAGAACATAATAATCATAGGTCTTATCGTCTTGCTTTTGTTTGAGGAAAATAAGGATTTTCTGCTTATTGGGATATTAGCAGTTCTGCTTCTCCTGAATAGTTAGTTTCAAAGGCGGAGTCGGAAATCACGGAGACGGAATCAAAGGCGGTTGTGGTCTGGGTGAAATAGGAATTCTCCATAATCGTGGAGGATGCCGACATAACGAGACCGCAATCGATAGATATAAAATACTTGTCCGTACCCTCTATATCCTTCTTTGAAGCCTCGAAATACAAATACTGACCCTCATCGGTATCAACCACCGATATATTTCGAACAAGAGAATTGTCCATAGAAAGAATACCTTCAACTGCGGCGATATTGATTATGCTCGTGTACGAGAAATCACTTTCGCCGCGCTGTGTTGAGCGCTCTCCCGTGGAATTATTTATCGTGGTGGTAAGGTCACCGTCAAAAATGGTGGTATAATCACGCCCATCCTCGCTTGTGTCAACCCTGACCTTGTTTCCTTTTTTGTATATTTCGTGCGTCTGGACTCTCTTCTTCCCTTTATATTGGGTTTCGGTTTCAACACACCAGAAAAACTCGTCGTCAGTGGGCAAAGCAGAAATTATTTCAAGTGCTCTGTCCGCCGTTACCTCAATAGGCTTGAAGTCACCTCCGATATAGGATTGACTTTCTATAAGCTTCAGTAGGTTTTCCTCTGACTCGTCAAGACCTTCGTCGTTATCGTTGTGAGAGAAAAAGCCTTCTACAAATTGAGGGAGCTCGAAAACGTCGAAGGTATAAACAAACCAGGCAAGACAAAAAATAAGGAGCACGCAAGCAAAGAGCGTCAACAGAATATCAATGATCTTCCTGATTGCTTTCATTTGCATCCTCCTTGAATTAAATTATATTTTTTCTTCTTTGTCATCCTCTTTTTCGTCGGTAGCTTCCTGCTGAACAATATTTTTAAGTCTTATTCCAAGCTGATTACGTGTCTTGGCGTCGCTTATCAAAATTCTGTAATTGAAAAGGCCGATACACAAGGACACTGCTATTATGAGTATCGACGCCACAATTCTGTCCTCAGAAAAGGTGATAGCGGAAATAGACAGCATTCCGCTAACGGAATATAAAATAGCGACGGCTTGCTTTTGGGAAAAGCCTATATCGATAAGTCTGTGGTGAAAATGTCCTCTGTCGGGGCTGAATATCGGTTGACGGTGAATAAGACGCCTGACAGTTGCAAAAAGAGTGTCCGCAAGAGGAAGCCCGAATATGAGGAAGGGCACCCAGAAGGAAACGATTGCGTCAAACTTGAAAAGTCCCATAATTGAGATGCAGGACAGAGTAAAGCCAAGGAAGAGCGCACCCGTATCACCCATAAAGATTATGGCAGGATTACGGTTATAGGGTAAAAATCCAAGGCAAGAGCCTGCGAGGATAGCAACAAGCAGAGCCATTGCAAAATCAACCTTGATTATAGCAAACACCATAATGGAAAAAGCAGAAATAGTGGAAACACCGCAGGCAAGACCGTCAAGTCCGTCAATGATGTTGACAGCGTTGGTCACCGCCACTATCCAAAAGACCGTAACAACGGCAGACCAGACCTCGTTAAATACGACGTAGGTGCCAAAGAAATTTATAAAGTCGATAGAAAGCCCGAAGGCTACGGGTATTGCTGCGGCGATTATCTGTACCACCAGCTTGAGAGAAGCCCGCAGGCGATAAATATCGTCGAGCATACCAAGCACGACGATTAAGGTCGCACCTATTAAAACACCGACAAGCTCCTTTGTCAGCTCGCAAAAAAGCAGAGTGGCAAGAGTAAAAGAAACAAATATTGCAAGACCGCCCATTCGAGGAATGGGCTTTTTGTGCATCCTTCGGTTATCCTCGGGAATATCAATAGCCTTGAGCTTGTGCGCCAGAACTCTGACGGGAGGAGTTAGGGTAAAGGTCAACAGTCCTGCCAGCAGAACTGCCGTTATTCCATATATTAAGGCATTCGTATTCATAATTTTCAAATCCTTATCTTTCGTATCGGGCGTTTATCTTACGGGAGGCAAAAAACCAACCTTGCGGTAAACCTTTGAAAGCGTTTTATAGGCAACCCTCGCCGCCTTTTCACTGCCGTTCTTCATAACGGCTTCAAGGTACGCCTTATCGGCAATCAGGGCGTCGTACTTTTCCCTGATTACACTGAGAGAATCGGCGCACGCCTCACCTACCGCCAGCTTAAAATCACCGTATCCCTTGCCGTCAAATTCACGCTCTATTTCATCAAAGCTCTTGCCTGTGAAAACAGAGTAAATAGACATAAGGTTAGCGATACCGGGGCGCTCGGGGTCATATTTCACCAATGCCTCCGAGTCTGTGACTGCCTTCTTGAATTTCTTGATAATCTCGTCCTTGGTGTCGAGAATATTTATATTGGCAGAAGGATTGGGGTCTGACTTTGACATCTTCTTCGTGGGGTCCTGAAGTGACATAATTTTCGTACCCACGCTTGCAATATAAGGCTCGGGAACCGTGAAGGTGGGAGAATAGGTAGAGTTGAAGCGGTCGGCAATATCACGGGCAAGCTCGATGTGCTGCTTCTGGTCAATACCGACGGGTACGAGGTCGGCATTATACAAAAGAATATCCGCCGCCATTAAAACGGGATACGTGAAAAGACCTGCGTTTATATTCTGTGCATACTTTCTTGACTTGTCCTTAAACTGAGTCATTCTTGAAAGCTCGCCAAACATCGTACTGCAGCCGAGAACCCATGCAAGCTCTGCGTGGGCAGAAACGTGGCTCTGCACGAAGAGAGTTACTTTTTCGGGGTCGATACCGCAAGCCATATAAACGGCAAGAGTTTCAAGAGTTCTGCGTCTGAGCTCTGCAGGGTCCTGCTTTACGGTGATTGCGTGCATATCCACAACACAATAAAAGCAGTTATAGTCATTCTGAAGGTCTACCCAGTTTTTCAGCGCACCGATATAGTTTCCTATCGACAGCTTACCGCTGGGCTGAGCTCCTGAAAAAATTATCTTTTTAGTTTCTTCCATTGATTTCACCATAAGTCCTATCTATGTATTAGTGTTATAACATCTCTAAATATTATAACACATTTTTACAATTTATCAAGTAGTCGGGTAACATTACTTAGACAAATTACGAACAAATCTTGCAAATTCCTCGCCTCTGTGCTCGAAATTTTTGAAATATCCGTAGCTTGCGGCGGCAGGAGACAAAATACATTTCGTGTTCGGCAAGGCGAGCCTATGCGCCGTCTCAACCGCCTTTTCCAAATCCTCGACGAGAGTGTGGGGAATGCCCTTTTCACGCAACACCCCTGCTATTCGTTTTCCCGATTCGTAGGCAAGAATTATATTCTTCACCTTTCCGTCGGACAAATACTCAATAAGAGGAGAATAATCGATGCCTCTGTCCATTCCGCCGATGATCACCGTGTCCGAGCCCTCAAGCGCTTCAAGCGCCATTATCGTGGTTTCGGGAACGGTGGAAATAGAGTCGTCGTAATATTCAACGCCGTTTACAGTGGCTACGTATTCCAATCTGTGTGGCAAGGGCTTATAGCTCATAAGCCCCTTTTTAAAGGTATCATCGTCAATTTCAAAGAGGTCGCAAACGCTTTTTGCAACGCCGATATTATAATGGTTATGGATTCCGAAAAGGCTGATTTTATCGGAGGGAATGGTAAATTCTCCCCTGCCTGTGACAATCCTGCCGTTCTTGACAAAAGCCTCTCCCGCCTCCCCTACGCTCACCGTTTTGGAGGTGGATTTTTTTATCTGCTCCGTGCACTCGGCATTTACTATAAAGATATCTTCCTTTGTCTGATGAAGGAAGATATTTTCCTTTGCCTTGACGTATTTGTCGCGAGTGCCGTAGTGGTCGAGGTGGTCTTCGTAGAGGTTCAGTATAACCGCTATATGAGGGGAAAGAGTAGTATATTCAAGCTGGTGGCAGGACATTTCAAACACCGACATGGCGTCGGGTGTCATTTCCCGCGCCACGTCAAGCGGAGGAATACCGATATTTCCCGTCAGCTTCGCATTGATACCCGCCTCTTGCATTATATGACAAATAAGGGTGGTGGTAGTGCTCTTTCCTTTAGTACCTGTAACGCCAACGGTACGGGACGAAAATTCCATTAAAAAGAGCTCTGTCTGCGAGGTGAGCTTTTCTATAATTTCAGTGGTCTCCCTTTCCAGAACTACACCCGGACTTTTTATTATTACGTCATACTTTTCAAGGGACGCCTGATAGTCCTTACCGTATACGGAAAGGACTCCTGACGGCAGAGCAGACGACACGTCGTTCAGGTCGGACACCGTAACGGATTTATAGTCAATATAATCCCTGATGAAAGTAAGAGTTGACGCACCCTCCTTGCCAAAGCCAAGAATTAAGATATCCTTGTTTTGCAAAAGGCTTTTGATTTTATCAAACATTGCTTCTCTACTCCTCGATTGCATTCTTTAAAATGCTCATAAAATGCGGTGGCAGGTGGTTTTTTTCGTCGAAATACGACAAGAAGCTTTCCACGGGCACGGCGGTATTGAAATGTGCTTTGAAATATTCGATAAGGCAGGGTAATTTTTCTCCCCTTTCCTCCATAGCACGCAGAGTTGCAAAGGACGCGCTGACAACCTCGTCACGACTTCCGACGCACTCAAAGGGTTTATTGGGAAGAATACCTAAAAGCTCCTTATAGTACTTCAAAAGGCTTTCCTTATCCAATAGGTTTTCGCCGAAAATATTTATCATTTCCGCGGTAGATAAAAAGGGTGACAATATTATATAAACGAAAAGACATTTAGGGCAATTACAGCACCATATATCGCTTTTACTGCCTACGTTACAGCTTTTGAAAACGCCGTGATATTCCTTGAATTTTGAAAAAAGATGAGCAATCTTCATTTCACTCAAGGGACGCAGAAGGCTGAAATAATAAACGCCTGAATTTATGTATTTTTCCTGATATTCAATAAAGCTTCTTTCAAACGCCTCGCCCTTGGAGAACTGATGATTGACATCCTCTCCTGCTACGGTACTCTCGTTGGCGCTGGATTCGTTTGATAAAACGACGTATTTTTTGCTATTTATAAGAGCCGAAATGAGCGACGAAAAGGCAACGATTGCGGAGAATGGGGTGTGACCGTTGAGGAAGCCTTTTTTGTTCAAATCAAGGAGATTTGGGTCAAGGCGTCTTGTGGCTCTGTAGGTCTTATCAAGGAGGGAAGCCACGACACAAGTGTCCTCTGTGGCGCCTCGGCTGTTGATAATATAAGGTGAAACGTCCTCCCCTGCCCCCTTCAAAACGCTTATGGTAACAGAGGAATCCTTTCCTCCGCCCACGGGTACGAGGTTACCGCAAAGCTCTGCGGATTTTTCGTTTCTTGGGAGCACGTCTGCATCCGATTTAATTTCCATAAAGGACTTGATATCCGTCCTGATTCCGTTGGTATAAAAGAATTCTCCAAGACCACCGAAATAAAGCGATTTCCACCAGCGCTTCATTTCGTCGTCAAGACCGCAGGGCAGGACTCTGACAAGGGGTGAACATGTGCATTTCCAATAGCTGACAAGCTCCACCATACCGAGAGAGAAAACAAGATTATTTAAAAGAGCCTCATCTATTTTGCATTCCCCCGCAGGAAGCGGAAACGTCCAGGAGGGTGAAAAGGAGGTAAGTCCCGTTATTTCAAAATTATATTTAATTTCCAATGCTTTTTCGGTTTTGGATATATCGTATGATTTATATATAAATTCGGGATACGAATTTCTCAAAGTATCAAAATCAAACATAATTGTCCTCCTTGGTTTAAGTATTTGAATTTTCCTATTTACTTTTTTCTTATTTTGAGTTAAAATAGTAGCAATAAACGAAAGGTGCTCCGATATGAACTTAACAAGTCCAAGTGAAATAAAAGCCCTGATGGATGAAAGCGGATTTTCATTCAAAAAGAAATTCGGGCAAAACTTTTTAATAAATAAAGAAATACCAAAGAAAATTGCCTCGTCGTCGGTAGTGGAAAGTACCGATAAAAAGAGAGCGTGTATCGAAATAGGTCCCGGTATCGGCGTTATGACCTATGAGCTCGCTGACCTCTACGACAAGGTTTACTCCTTTGAGATAGACGGCGACCTTATCCCGATACTTGAAAAGACCTTGAGTGAAAAGAACAACGTAACCGTCATAAACCGTGATATTCTTCAGGTGAACTTGAAGGAATTTATCGAAGAAAATCTCGCCGATTATTCCGTGTCGGTATGTGCCAATCTCCCCTACTACATTACGACGCCCATAATTATGTCGCTGCTCGAATCAAAAGCAAAAATTGACAGAATAGTCGTGATGATTCAAAAGGAGGTTGCAACGAGGCTCTGCTCTAAGGCAGGCAGTGAGGAATACGGTGCTATCACACCAAGTGTTGAGTATTTCGCAAGCGTGAAAAAGCTTTTTGACGTGTCGCCCGGAAACTTTATGCCTCGTCCCGAGGTCACCTCTACCGTAGTGGCATTCGACGTAAGACGGGAGCCCATTGTAACTCCGTTGAGCGAAGAGACGCTATTCAAAACAATAAAGGGCGTTTTCGCACAAAGGAGAAAAACTATACTTAATTCCCTTTCGGGTGAATTTCAAAATCTTACGAAGGAAGAGCTGAACGAATGTATTCTTAAAGCGGGGCTCTCCCCTACCTGCAGAGGTGAAACCCTGACCTTGTCGGCGCTGTCGCTTCTGTCGGACGAGCTTTTCTCTGCAAGTAACAAACAATAACTCTTAAAAGACTATAAAGCTTTGCTTTTTATAGTCTTTTTTTGTTTTATAACGAGAATTATAAAGAATAAAAGGATGGGAATGAAGATTACGTCCCCTATTTTTGTATAGAGCGTTTTTTCTGACATAAGGAACACTTTGTCCTCTACCGTTGCGCTAACAAGGCACGGGGTATGCGCCGTCATCACGCCGTGGGGCGTAATTATCGACGAGACACCCGAATTTGCCGCCCTCACGACCCACCTGCCGTTTTCGACGGCGCGCCAACGGGCTTGGTTATTATGTTGGAATACGGCGGGAAAGTCCTTGAACCAAGAATCGTTCGTCAGTATGACAAGCAAATCTGCGCCGTTATTTACGCTTGACCTTGCGAGGTACGGGAAAATGGAGTCAAAGCAAATCAGCGGGCCTATTCCCCCCGCATCCGTTTCAAAAACGGTGGGAGCTTCCCCTGCTTTAAGGTCGATTGCATTGAGGTTTATTCCGTCAAGGAAGGGTATATTTTCAAGTATAAATCTCATTGGAAGAAACTCGCCGAAGGGAACAAGCTTTCGCTTGAAATAAACGTCCTCTTGAATTTCACCCTCTGAAATATAATATGCGCCGTTATATTCTCTGCCAACGTTGCTGAGGTAAAAGCCTCCGACAATCATCCGGCAGTTATTATTCTTACTATAATCGGAAAGCCTCTCGGAAATAAGAAGAGTTTTATTAAGGTCTGCCGTCACCGCCGTTTCAGGCCAGATAATCAGCTTGTTTTGTGAGTCTGTTTTTTTCGTTGCGTCCATATAGACGTCAAAGGAGGACCTGCCGTGCCATTTTTCGTTCATAAGCACGTTACCCTGCACCGCTACGACCTCCCGTTCGGCGTTGTGAGGTATTTCCATTGACATATAAAATACTCCAAAGAAATAATTCAGGGCAAACAGTAAAACGGCAAGGGCTGACCACCGTGCGTATTTTTTAGTAACGAATGCTAAAGAGAAAATGGCATTGACAAGCATCAGCACTATATCCACGAAGTATGGGCCGAATAGCGACGCCGACTGAATTGTGGGTAAAAGTGCACTTTGAGGAAGAGAAAAACGCGCCCAAGTAAAGCCATAGGTGCCGAAGCTTTGCAGAAACGACACGCAGACCATCGACAAAGACAGGGCGATTATGCGAAGGGCTTTTGAGGCTTTCAACCCAGCAATAAGGTAAAAAGCCAACGCATAGGGTAAGGCGTGAATAAGAGAAAAAAGCACCCACGCGAGAAAGAGAATAACAAAGGATGCTATAACGCCAAGCCCCACAAACGACATAGGCACAAGCGCCATAAAAAAGTAGTATATGGCAAAATGGTAAAAGAAGAAAAACAAAGTAAGCGACGCAAAAAATGCTTTTCCCGACATCCGTTCCTTTTCGTTTACCGCAAAAATAAGCAAAGGAGCAAAAGAAAACCAGGAGATAAAAAAGAAATTCTCAAAGCTGAAAGGGAGAGCGCAGGCTACTCCAAGTGCTATCAATAAAAGATACCTTTTTTTAAGCTCTTTTCTTTCCAATGCAAAAACCTCTTTAAACGATTAGTTTCCCCTTAATTCAGCAATAGTTTTCTCAGGGTCGTCACTCTTGAAAACTGCAGAGCCTGCAACGATTACGTTAGCGCCCGCCGAAATGGGAACGATGGCGTTTTCGGGGTATATACCGCCATCCACCTCAAGCTCTATATTGCGTCCGCTCTGGGAAATAAGCTCTGCACAGCCACGGATGCTGTCGGTTGTTTTTTCTATATATTTCTGTCCGCCGTAGCCGGGCTCTACCGTCATTACCAAAATCATATCAAGCTTATGTACAAAGGGCTTCAAAACCTCGTATGAGGTATTGGGCTTTATTGACATCGACGCCTTTATTCCGAAGCTGTGTATCAGGTCGATAACCTCGTCGTGATTGTCACAGGCTTCGTAGTGGAAGGTTATAATATCGGCACCCGCCTCTGCAAAGTCCTTGACGTAGCGGATAGGGTCCATAATCATCAGGTGCACGTCGAACGGAAGCGCGGAATGCTTTCTTAAAGGCTTTATAACGGGAGCGCCGAAGGTGATATTCGGAACGAACATACCGTCCATTACGTCCAGATGAACGTAATCTGCACCTGCAATTTCAATTTTTTTGATTTCATCGGCAAGACGGGAAAAATCCGATGCCAGAACCGACGGAGATACTTTAACCATAACCCAACTCCTTATTTTTATTATTTTTGGTATGTGTCAATTTATGCAATATGGAATAAAATATTATAGAAAACCCGTGTATGCGGCGTGGCTTGGCAGTTAAAAATAAAGGAACCAAACGAGAGCGCCATTGCCTATTACACTTTATATAAATTTTGTCTTTACAATTTTGAAAATAACTGTTATAATATAACTCAAAGAAAAAAATTTACCTTTTCAGGAGTACTTATGCAGTTATTTCAGCCCTATGAGAATTACCCCACGCCTATTATCCTTGTAGATAAGGACGGCTTTCTCGTTGCCAAAAACTATATGGCAGGTATCACCTTCGGTCTGCACGTGGGTACGAAGCTTTGTGCTTACACCAACATTGACTATACTAAAGAAGCCGTATCACAAGGGGTATTTTGTGATAAGAAATGCACTTATCTCGTTACTTCTTCCACGATAGACGGTATTCCCTACTCTCTCATTATATTATCTGTCGCATCCTTCGGTCAGGCTTTCCTTCCCGAAAACGCCCTTAACAATTACAAAAAGGCGATAAAAGAAATGGATACCGACGGTACTCTTGACCGAAACAAAGAGAGACGGTACGTCAGGGCTGTGCACAATAATCTTGTGCGTGTAAATCTTTTCGATGCATTTATAAATCTGTTTGATACGAAGTTCAAGCGTCAGAAGGAGCAGGAAGAGTTCCCTTGCCAGACAAGCGTGTCCAGCGTATGCTATGCGGTACACACCGCGGCGGAAAACTTTCTTACGGGTGCTTCAATCGGTCTTAACATCGACTATGAAACACCGTCGCTTCTTGCCAACATTCCCGAAAGAGAGCTGATAACAGTTATCGTCAACGCGCTATTCTTTGGCGTTATGAATTCTACGTCAGGCGTTGAAATGCATCTCAATTTATCCGATAAAGACGCGGAGCTTAAAGTATCGTTTACCGCAGTATCGCTGTTTGAAGAATTTTTCAAGGACACTACAAGTGCAACCAACACCTATATGTCGCTGGCAATAGCCTTTGAGCTTGCAGACGCCTACGGCGTGAAATACGCACTTACCACAAGTGACGACGGAAAGAGCGAAATAATTTTCAAAATACCCGTCGTTTCGTCGGGCAACATCAGCTTCTCGTCTCAAAATAGCACCTACGAGATTGCCGAAAGGCTTATTTCCCGCATTTTCTTTGACGACTAACCGTCTATATTATAAAACCTTTTGCCGTTATCCAGAGTAAGCGGAGCTATATGCTCTACGCTTGTTTCACGGATCTCGGCAATTTTTTTTGCAGTTTCATACATCAGGGCGGAATTGTTCATCTGTCCTCTGTAAGGCACGGGAGCAAGATAAGGAGAGTCGGTCTCTATCAAAAGTCGGTCGTCGGGAACTGCCAGAACGCTTCGTTGAACGTTATGAGCGTTCTTAAAGGTTACAGTTCCGCTGAAGGAAACGTACCAGCCAAGGCTGACAAGCTCCTTTGCCATTTCGTAGCTGCCCGAAAAGGAATGAAAAACGCCCGTCGTCTTGCCACGGAATTCACGCACGACCTCCATACAGTCGCCGTGGGCTTCTCTGTCGTGAACTACTACCCTCTTCCCCGCGTCACACGCCAACTGCATTTGACGGCGGAAGGCGTAAAGCTGTGTTTCACGGCTTGCTCCGTCCTCGTAGTGATAGTCAAGACCTATTTCGCCAACGGCTACTGCGCGTGGGTCGGAAAGCAATTCTTTTATCTCGCCTTCAAGCGCCTCGTCGTAATCGTCGGCAAACTGCGGATGCACGCCGACGGTGGCGTATACGAAGGGATATTCGTAGGAAAGCTTCAGAGATTCCTGTGAGGACGGGTAATTGCAACCGATATTTACTACCAAAGACACGCCCAAAGGGTTTACGCCACTTTCGTGACGTAAACCCTTTAATATCTCATCTCGCTGACCGTCAAACTTTTCATCATCATAATGAGCGTGAGTATCAAAGAGTCCCATTATCTGATTTCAGCTCCGTTTTGTGTTTCGGGGTCAAGGAACAATACTCTAACAACCCCATCGTCACCGCAGCTTGCAAGTATCATACCGTTTGAGTCAACACCGCGAAGTTTAACGGGCTTGAGGTTTGCCACAACCGCAACCTTTTTGCCAACAAGCTCCTCTGGCTTATAGAATTTTGCAATTCCTGAAACTATCTGGCGGGTCTCGCCCATATCTACCATAAGCTTCAAAAGCTTATCCGATTTTTCAACGGGCTCGCAGGAAATTATCTCGGCAGCCTTGAGGCTGACCTTCATAAAGTCGTCGATGGTGATAATTCCGTTTTCGGTATTATCCTTACCGTCTGTCTTATTTTCCTCTTTTTTGAGAGCCTTCTCTTTTTCCTTCTGCTTCTTCTGATTGTCCTCGAATATCTGACGGAGCATTTTGTCCTCGTCAATTCGTGCAAAGAGAATATCAAGCTCTCCAATCTCGGTGCCTACGGGAATAGCACCAAAGGTCTTGGCACTTTCCCAATCAAAGCTGACGCCATTGAAAATCTGCATTATCTTCTCGGCAGAGGAAGGAATGATACTGCTTAACATTATAGTAGCGATTCTGATTGTTTCAAGAAGATTATAGATAACCGTTGCAAGTCTTTCCTTCTCGTTTTCGTCCTTTGCAAGCGCCCAGGGCATCGTTTCATCGATGTACTTATTGGCGCGCTTCAAAAGAGTCATAACCGACTCTACTGCCTCGGAGGTTCTAAACTCCATAAATTTATCGTAGAAATCGCCGACGGTAGCGGTAGCAAGTGAAATAAGCTCATCGTCAAGGCTATCAGGCTTTGAAGGCGATGGAACGACACCACCAAAGTATTTTTTGTTCATGGCAACGGTACGGCTGACAAGATTACCGAAGGTGTTTGCAAGGTCGGAATTAAACACCTTGACAACGTTCTCGTAGGTAATGCTTCCGTCCTGAACGTAGGGCATCTGGCTGATAAGATAGTATCTTACAGCATCGGTGCCAAAATAGGAAATAAGGTCGTCCGCATAAATGGTATTGCCCTTTGATTTGGACATCTTGTCAACGCCCGACAAGAACCAGGGGTGTCCGAAAACACGCTTGGGAAGGGGCTCACCTAAAGCCATAAGAATAATGGGCCAGATAATAGTGTGGAAGCGCAGAATATCCTTGCCGATGATATGAACGTCGGCAGGCCAGTATTTCTTATAAAGCTCGGAGCACTTCTCGCTGTCGGTGGAATAGCCGAGAGCCGTGATATAGTTTGACAGAGCGTCAATCCATACGTATATAACGTGACCCGGGTCAAATTCAACGGGAATACCCCAGGTAAACGTTGTTCTCGAAACGCAAAGGTCCTGAATACCGGGCTTGATAAAGTTGTTTATCATCTCTTTCTTTCTTGCTTCGGGAGCAATAAAGGAAGGATTTGCTTCGATATAGTCCTCAAGCTGTTTCTGATATTTGGACATCTTGAAGAAATACGCTTCCTCGTGTGCCTTCTTTACCTCGGCACCGCAATCGGGGCATTTGCCGTCAACAAGCTGACTCTCTGTATAGAAGGTCTCGCAAGGAGTACAATACCAGCCCTCATACTTGCCCTTGTAAATATCGCCCTTGTCGTATAATTTCTTGAAAATCTCGGAAACTGCGCGCTCGTGCTCTGCATCGGTGGTACGAATGAACTTATCGTAGGTAGCACCGCACATATCCCAAATTCGTCTTACCTCGCCCGAAATCTTGTCAACGTACGCCTTGGGGTCGAGACCTGCCTTTTCGGCGTGCTCGGCAATCTTGATGCCGTGCTCGTCCGTACCCGTAAGGAAGAATACGTCCTTGCCAATCAATCTGTTGAAACGAGCTATGGCGTCGGTGAACACAACCTCATAGGTGTTACCTATATGCGGCTTCTGTGAAGTATACGCAATAGCCGTTGTAATATAGAATTTCTCCTTCAATTCTATACACTCCTTTTTATATAAATAATTATTTTCAATACTATAAGCCCCACTTTGCTTCAAGGCAA
>JAZSLY010000123.1:0-5651 GCA_045535585.1 Eubacteriales bacterium | reverse complement strand
CGCAGGTAAGATTGCAGGTCTTGATGTACTCAGAATTATCAACGAGCCTACCGCCGCAGCTCTTGCTTACGGTCTTGACAAGGACAACGAGCAGAAGATAATGGTATACGACCTTGGCGGCGGTACCTTCGACGTATCTATCCTTGAGATTTCCGACGGCGTATTCGAGGTTCTTGCAACCGCGGGTAACAATAAGCTCGGCGGAGACGATTTCGACGAAAGAGTTATTAATTGGATGGCAGACACCTTCAAGGCAGAAAACGGTATTGACCTTCGCCTTGACAAGACTGCTCACCAGAGACTTAAAGAGGCGGCTGAAAAGGCGAAGATCGAGCTTTCAGGCATGATGACAACCGAAATCAGCCTTCCCTTCATCGCAGCCGATGCAAGCGGTGCAAAGAACTTTGAAACCACTCTTACCAGAGCTAAATTCAACGAGCTTACAGCAGACCTTGTTGAAAAGACAATGGTTCCTACAAAGCAGGCTTTGTCCGATGCAGGTCTTTCTCCCTCACAGATTGACAAAATACTTCTTGTCGGCGGTTCTTCAAGAATTCCCGCAGTTCAGGAAGCAGTTAAGAACTTTACAGGTAAAGAGCCCTTCAAGGGCATCAACCCTGACGAGTGCGTAGCTATCGGTGCCGCAATTCAGGGCGGTGTACTTGGCGGAGACGTTAAGGACGTAGTTCTTCTTGACGTAACACCTCTGTCACTCGGTATCGAAACTCTCGGCGGTGTATTCAACAAGCTCATCGAGAGAAACACCACTATCCCCGTTAAGAAGAGTCAGGTATATTCAACTGCCGCTGACAATCAGACCTCGGTTGAAATCCACGTTCTTCAGGGTGAGCGTGACATGGCAAAGGACAACAAGGCTCTCGGAAGATTCGTTCTCGACGGAATTATGCCCGCTATGCGCGGTGTTCCTCAAATCGAGGTTACCTTTGACATCGACGCCAACGGTATCGTAAACGTATCTGCTCTCGATAAGGGAACGGGCAAGGAGCAGCACATTTCAATTACCGCTTCTTCAAATATGTCTCAGGACGATATCGACGCCGCTATCAGAGAAGCAGAGCTTCACGCAGAAGAGGACAAGAAGGCGAAGGAAGCGATTGAGGTTAAGAATAACGCAGAAAACCTTATTTTCCAGAGCGAAAAGACCTTGAACGAAGCGGGCGACAAGATTTCAGAAGAGGATAAGGCTCCCGTAAAGGAAGCTATTGAAAAGCTTCGTGAGACCGTAAAGACCGACAACACAGAGGCTATAAAGGCAGATACAGAGGCTTTGACACAGTCCTTCTACAAGATTGCAGAAAAGCTCTATCAGCAGAATCCTCAGGGCGATATGGGCGGTGCAGGCTTTGATGCAAACGGTGCCCCCGGTGACGACGGCGTATATAACGCGGACTTTACAGACAAGAGTGACAACTAAAACGGAGATGTTAAAAATGCCGTGAGCGTCAAAAACAAAAAGATTGAATTGTTTAAGGTAAGACTTAAATTTTAAATAAGGCAGTCTTTTAATGAAAAACTCAAAATGAGTTTTCCTAAAAATAATATTGTTTTTGACTCTGGACAAACTCCCCCTCAGCGATAAGCTTAAGCTTCGCACAAGTGCTCGTCTACGCTTCCTGCACGGCTTGAATTTTTGCTTGTTTCGCTTTGCTTCACGGCAAAAATCCCCCGCTCGTCGCAGTATAATATACAGCCTCGGGGTCAGTTTGTCCATTCACGACATTTTTTCCTATCTCCTATGAGTTCCAAAGCTAACAAGAAAGGTAACAACCCCAATGGCACAGAAAAGAGACTATTATGAGGTTCTTGGCGTAGACAAAAATGCTGATGCCGATACTATAAAAAAAGCTTACAGAAAGCTTGCTAAAAAATATCATCCCGATATCAATCCCGACGACAAGAGCGCAGAGGCTAAATTCAAAGAGGTAAACGAAGCCTATGAGGTGCTCTCGGACGCTGAAAAGAAGAAGCTTTACGACCAGTACGGCCACGACGGACTTGACCCCAATTTTGGTGCAGGCGGATTTGGCGGTGGCTTCGGTGGCTTTGGCGGTATGGACTTTGATATGGGAGACATTTTCTCCTCCTTCTTCGGAGGGGGAGGCTCTTCCCGTCGCAGAGGTCCTGCCCGCGGAAGCGACATAGGCGCAAGAATAATGGTTTCCTTCGAGGAGGCGGCGTTCGGCTGTAAGAAGGAGGTTTCTTTCACAAGGGTAGACAAGTGCTCCGATTGTGATGGAAGCGGTGCGAAGAATGGCGCTCACCCCGAAACCTGTCCTCAATGCGGAGGCTCGGGTCAGGTAAGAGTTCAGCAAAGAACTCCTCTCGGATATATGCAGACCACCAAAACCTGCGACAAGTGTCAGGGCAAGGGTACTATCATAAAGGACCCCTGCACCAAGTGCGGAGGAACGGGTGTTGAAAGAAAGAATAAGAAATTAGAGGTAAGCATCCCTGCAGGCATTGACAATATGCAGAGGGTAGTGCTTCGCGGTCAGGGTAACGTGGGTCAGAACGGCGGTACGGCAGGCGACCTTATCGTAGAGGTCGGAATTCGTCCCCACCCCATATTTGAGAGAGACGGCTATAATATTTACTGCGAGGTGCCCGTATCCTTTGCGGAGGCGACTCTCGGTGCAGACGTTAAAATCCCCACTCTTGAAGGCGACTATTCCTACAAGCTTCCCGAGGGAACTCAAACGGGAACGAGCATCACCTTGAGAGGCAAGGGAATACAGTATCTCAACTCACGCGCAAAGGGTGACCTTATTTTCACTGTTGTGGTTGAGGTGCCGAGAAACCTGAGTGAAACCCAAAAGAAGCTTCTCCGTGAGTTTGACCAAAGCTGTGACGACAGAAATCTGTCGGCGAAGGCTACCTTCAAGGAGAAGATAAAGAACATATTCAAGAAATGACAAAATCCGAAGGTGAAATGCTAAAATGATGGTAGACACTAAAAAAAGAGTGTCTACCATCATTTTTTTATGTTAATATAAAAAGAGAAAGGAGTTTAAAGAAATGGGGAGACCAAAAGGTGGTACAAACAATAATCACAGTAAAGAAGAAAAGCTTGCTTTGGTAAAGAGAAACTTAGAAGGAGAAACATTGACAAGCATAGAACGAGACACAGGAATAAATAGTTCACAGATTTATCAGTGGACAAAGCGGTATCTGGAGGGAGGAGAGGATGCCCTCATAAATAAACGAAAGCCGGGCAATCCTCTTGCAAAATATACTTGTAAGAAAGAGCTTACATCTACAGAGGAATTAGAATACAAAATCGCATTGTTGGAACGAGAACTGCTAAAGAAAGACGGAGAGATCGTACGCTTAAAAAAATCCATAGAACTGGAAAGGGGCGATGCCAAAAGAAAGTAATTCAGCAAATATATGCGTGTATAGAAAGAGAATGTGAGAATCACTCTGTCAAAGAACTTTGCGATGTATACGAGGTTTCTCGCTCCGGCTATTACAAGTGGCTTAAGAGAAAAGGTACTATGAACCGATACGAACAGCATCAGGCAGAGCTGGACTATTATGTTGCAGATATCCATGCTCATTTTCCTTCACAAGGATACAGAAGTATTGCAGATACGCTGTTAAATGAGTATGGATGGATAGTTTCCGATATTTCTGTGCTTAAATCAATGCAAAGATTATGTATCAAAGGCTATATGCGAAAGCAAAAGCAGCCTGAATTAGATTCCGCAGGAGCTGAACACAACAGATTTCCAAACATTTTAAATAGAGATTTTTCATCCGACCAGCCTATGCAGAAAGTAGTTACCGACGTTACATATATCAATCACAAGAACAAGTGGTATTATCTCGCTTGTTATCTTGATCTGTTCAATAACGAGATTCTTGATTGGGAGTTAAGCGATAAATTTGACAACTATCTCGTTATGAAGCCTGCTAAAAGAATCCTTGAAAAAGCAAAGAGCACCGGCACCCAAATCCTTTTGCACAGCGACCAGGGTGTCCAGTACTCCTCAGCAGGTTATTGTAACCTACTTAAATCATACAACACAATTCAGAGTATGTCAAGAGCGGGAACGCCGAGAGATAATGCTGTGATCGAATCTTTCTTCGGCAGATTCAAAGACGTAATGTCATCACACTCCCAGTACTGGAAGTGTGATGACATTGCAAAGGTCGTTGCTGACACCGTATACTACTTCAATTACATAAGACCTGTTCGAAAACTAAATAGAAAACCGCCAGTCCGATACAGAATCGAACTGGCAGTTTAATTTTTTTCTTTTTTGTGTCTACTAACTATTGACTATTTCAACAGAAATTTTCTGTCATCTTTTTATTATAATTATTATCTATCTTCTCTGAAATATGAAAGTCCGAGAGATGCCGGAGGATGATTCTCTTTTTTGTTTCTTATTGACGTAACGATAAGAATGAAAATCGTTGCAAGGTAAGGCAGAAGCTCGTAAATTTCTTTAAGCTCTCGGCTAATGCCCGTAGTAGTAATACCAAGCATATAGAGTGCACCGAAGAGAATGGAGCCAACGATAGCAATAACGGGTTTCCAAAGAGCAAAGATTACAAGAGCAATTGCAAGCCATCCTCTGTCGCCAAAGCCATTGTTGGACCAGTTGCCCGTATATTCAAAGACGTAATAGAGACCGCCAAGACCAGCTATAACGCTTCCAACGCAGGTTGCAACGTATTTGTATCTCGTAACGTTTACGCCCGTAGCATCGGCGGTAGCAGGGTTTTCACCTACTGCTCTCAAGTGAAGACCGACTCTCGTGCGATTGAGAACGTAGCCTGCGATAATGGCAATTATAATGCCAACGTAGGTCAAAAATCCGTAGGAAAGGAACCATTCTCCAAACCAACCAAGCTTTTCTGCAATGGGCGGAGTCATCTTGAAATATCGGCTGATATTACCAAGAGAAATATTGGCAGTCTGTGAGCCGATAATCTTGGTAAGAGAGCCACCGAAAAAGTTACCTATACCTATACCGAAGGTAGTAAGTGCAAGACCCGTAACGTTCTGATTGGCTCTGAGGGAAATAACGAGGAAGGAATAAATGAGTCCCATCAAAAGTGAGCCCAAAAACGAAGAAATAAGAGTAATGGCAATAGCTATTGCGGGAACGATGGCTTCGGCACCAACTGCGTGCTCATAAAGCGTTGCGCCGATAACACCGCTGATAGCACCAACGTACATAATACCAGGTATTCCAAGGTTGAGATTACCCGACTTTTCCGTCAGTATTTCACCCGTAGCTCCAAAAAGAAGAGGCATTGCCTGGCGGATAGCGCCTTGAATAAATACTGTCATTTATTTGCCCTCCTTTGCAGCCTTGCGCATCTTGATCTGGTAGTTGATAAAGAACTCGCTTCCTATTATGAAGAAAATAACTATACCCGTAAGAATTTCAGAGAAATCGTCATTAAGACGGAAGGAACGGGTAATTTCCTTTGATCCGAACTGGAAGAAAACAAGAAGGAAGGATGTGATGATCATATAAATCGGGTTAAACTTAGCAAGCCAGGAAACCATAATCGCCGTAAAACCTCTGCCGTCAGCCGTATCGGGCGAAACGGTACCGTCCTTACCGCTGACGAGAAGGAAGCCGGCAAGACCACATATAGCACCGGAAATAAGC
>JAZSLY010000060.1:0-10662 GCA_045535585.1 Eubacteriales bacterium | reverse complement strand
TCGTAACCTGTTACGAGAGTATTTGTTGGGTAATAGTGCTACAAATCCTCTGTCTGTTCAGGCCAACCAAGTGTTGAGAATGGCCAGAGTGCTGATGAGAACCATGTATCAAGAACATCCTCGTCCTGACGAACATTCTTGCTGTGACACTTGGGACATTCTGTTATATCATTTTCGCTTACGGAAATCTCACCGCAGTCATCACAGTAGTATGCAGGGATTCTGTGACCCCACCAAAGCTGACGGGAAATACACCAGTCCTGAATGTTCTCCATCCAGTTGAGATAGTTCTTGGAAAACCTCTCGGGAATAAACTTGATGTCACCCTCCTTAACCGCCGCAATAGCAGGCTCTGCCAAAGGAGGCATATGAACGAACCACTGCTTCGACGCCATAGGCTCAACGGTTGTACCGCAACGGTAACAATGGGCAACGTTATGAGCGTGCGCCTCGATTTTGATTAAATAGCCTGCTTCTTCAAGGTCCTTGACGAGCTTCTCTCTTGCATCGTATCTGTCCATGCCCTCGTATGCACCGCAGTTAGCATTAAGCTTTGCGTTGTTGTCGAAAACGATGATGTTTTCAAGGTTATGGCGCTTGCCCACCTCAAAGTCGTTAGGGTCGTGGCAGGGAGTAATTTTTACGCATCCCGTACCGAATTCTCTGTCAACGTACTCGTCAGCAACAATGGGAATCTTTCTGCCAATCAAAGGAAGAATTACGTTCTTACCAACGAGATGAGCATATCTTTCGTCATCTGGATGAACGGCAACCGCCGTATCACCAAAATAGGTCTCGGGACGGGTGGTAGCTACAACGAGATACTCGTCACTATCCTCAATTGGATATTTAATGTGCCAGAAGCTACCGGGGGTGTCCTTGTATTCTACTTCAGCGTCCGACAGAGCAGTTGCACACTTGGGACACCAGTTGATAATTCTGTATCCGTTGTAGATAAGTCCCTTCTCGTAGAGAGAAACAAAGGTCTTCTTAACTGCCTTGGAAAGCTCCGGGCTCATAGTAAAGGCTTCACGCGTCCAGTCGCATGATGCACCAAGCTTTTTGAGCTGATTTATAATCGTACCGCCGTACTTTTCCTTCCACTCCCACACTCTTTCAAGGAAAGCATCTCTGCCAAGATCGTATCTTGTTTTGTTCTCATTAACTCTGAGATACTCTTCAACCTTTATTTGAGTAGCAATACCCGCGTGGTCAGTACCGGGTACCCAAAGAGTGTTATAGCCCTGCATTCTCTTGGTACGGATGATAATATCCTGAAGAGTATCATCAAGGGCATGACCCATATGGAGCTGACCCGTTACGTTTGGCGGAGGAATAACGATAGAAAAAGGTGTTTTTGTGTGGTCGTCGGAAGGCGTGAAAAAGCCTTTCTTCTCCCAATTTTCATAAATCCTGTCCTCGAAATCCTTAGGATTATACGTGGTAGCAAGATTTTTCTTTTCACTTTGATTGCAATTACACATTATTTAGTCCTCTTTATTTTATCTAAATTTGTTCATAACAAGACCTGTTATAAGCTTGGGGTAGAAATAAGTTGACTTCTGGGGCATCTTGTCACCTGCAAGGGCAACGTCCTTTAATTGATGAATTTTTGTTGCAGAAAGGATGAACGAGCACTGAGCTTCACCACCGTCAACCACTTCAAGTGCTTCATCGATGCTTCTTGTATAAGTAAGGTTCTTCTGTTGAGCCATATTCTCCTTATCGATACCGAAAAGAGGCTCAAGGATAAGAGAATGAAGCGCCGTAACGTCAAGTGACTTGTAAGCCTCCGAGTGATCCTTTACAACACGTGAAACAGCATCAGCATCCTTCAGAGTAAGCAGGTAGTGATACTTCTTGCCTGTATAAAGAGCAAAGGTAATTTTTTCAGGAGCTGCAAGAGCGTCCTTAATTGTAGCCGTACCCTCTACGCGAGAAACGTCAAAAAGTGTCTCCAAATCTGCCAAAACTTTTTTCTCATCAAACGAATCAAGGTTCTTTACAATTCTGTGAGTAGGCAGAATTACAAGTCCTGGGTCGTTGATATCTGCAAGGAACATCATCATATATCCCGACAAGTCACCCTCACTGTATTCACCCTTCTCTGCAAGGTGGTTACGGTAGTTGAGAGCCGTCTCATATCTATGGTGTCCGTCGGCGATATAAAGCTGCTTGTCAGCAAAGGCGTCAACGATACGTGAAATCACGCCCTCGTCGTTTTCTATCCAAAGCTTTTGAACGATGCCGTCCTTTGCGGTAAACTCAACGTCAGGCTTCTTATCAAGGATAGGAAGAACTTCCTTTTCAATGCGCTTGTCATCGTCGATATACATTGAATACACCTGGCTGAAATTACAGTCGGTTGCATTCATCAAATTAAATCTATCGGTCTTTGCCTTTGAGAGAGTTTCCTCGTGAGGAAGAACGATACCCTTTGAGAACTCTTCAAGCTTAACAAGGCAAATAATACCGTGAATACTGTAATTCTTGCCGTCGCACTCAAAATCCTCTTCGTAGATATAGAGTCCATCCTTTTTATCCTGAACGAGTATCTCACGGGAGAGCCAATCCTTCAAAACTTCAGAAGCCTCATCATAGGGCTTGTCTCCCTTCGGGAGCTCAAGACGGATTATGTTATTGGGGCTGGACTTTATAAGCTCCGCTCTTTGAGAATCGGAAATAATATCGTATGGCGGGCAGACGTTATCACGAATGTCTCCTGAACCTTCACCAAAACGTAATGCTTTAAATGCTCTAACTGTTGCCATATATACCTCCAAGGTTTATTAATTATGTAATCATATTATTTTACTACTTTTTTTCTAATCAATCAATACCTTTTTGAAAAATAATTCGTTTTTTTGCATAATATTATTTTTTTCTACACAAAAAACTTTAAAAATTAACGGATTTGATAATATTTGAAGTTTAAAACTGTGATTTTTAACAGATTGGTAGAATGTGGCATTTCTTTCCAAAACCCCTTGATTTAAGTCGAAAATCGTAATATAATTTTATACACAGGAGGAAAAACAAATGTATGAAATTATAAAAGAAAAGACGAAAAACAAAGAAGGACGAGAAATAGAAATCTACGGTATCAAGTGTAATTCTGTAACGATAGGACATATAACGGAAGACAGAGACAAGCTAAACGAGCTGTGCGTACTGTGTAACGCGCTTGAGCTATCCCCGCTTCATCTGAAAGACGTAGTAGAAGATTTTAAAAATCAGTTATAACGCTTTTTCTGTATTCACGAGGAGAAACGCCCGTTGCTTTTTTAAAGGTCGAGCTGAAATACTGGGCGTCGGAAAAGGAAAGGTTATAAGCAATATCGGAAATGGAACAGCTCGTTTGCGTGAGATAACGCTTGGCAATTTCAATTTTTGCCTGCATAAAATACTGGTACGGCGTCTTATTATACTTCTCTTTAAATACGTTTATGATGTGATTTTTAGTATATGAAAGAGAGGTCGCAATGCTATCAAGAGATAATTCCCCTTCAACACAGTAATCTATTTTATTTTTGATTTTCTCGGCAAGATCCCCCTCAACGCCCGTGCTCTTATTGTTAAGGTAGATCATAATCTTTAATATTTCCGCCGCTATCAAAGAGTTAATTTCCTCGTAGGTCAGCGTCTCATCAAAGGCGACGTCAAAAATCCTTTTAAAATTATCCTTCAAATCACAATCTTTAAATAAAAAAGTATTGTACGGCAAATACAACTCTTTGAGCTTATTGGCGAGAGGTCCAACGAAGGAAACAAAATACTTTTTCCAAGGCGATTTTGCATCGACGTAATAGCGGTGATTACTGCCTTCGGTCAGTAAAAAGACGTCGTTTTGAGATGGATGAAGCACCTGCCCGTTAATTTCAAGCGTGCCACTCCCCTCCTCGATATATTCAAAAGACATTATTTGGCTTATTCGACGCTCGGTATAAAAATTAGAGTCACAAATACTCTTGCCAACAAAGTTGATACCAAAAGGATCGCTCTTTTTTTGAAATTGAGAAAAGTAGCGCATAGTATCGTTACGGTTTTGTAAACGCTCGTAATCATAAATGGTATTACTATTAGCATTGCTCATTTTGATAATTTCAACTTTCTCTTTGATTTTTACAGTAGTATTTTGGTATTTAGTGTGATAATATAATGATAGCATATCAAATACTATTTTTCAAGGGGAATTTTATGAAAATTACTTTTTTAGGTGCAGGCAGCACCGTTTTTGCAAGAAACGTCATTGGCGACTGTATGTGCTCCGAGGTTTTACGAGACAGCGAGTTTGCACTCTATGACATTGACGAAAACAGACTTGAAGAATCAAAAATTATTATTGATGCGCTCAATAAAAACACCAATGAATCCAGAGCAACGATTACGAAATACTGCGGTGTAGACCAAAGAAAAGACGCTCTTCGTGATGCCAATTTCGTAATATGTGCCATCCAGGTAGGAGGATACGATCCTTGTACCATTACAGACTTTGAAATACCTAAAAAATACGGACTCAGGCAGACCATCGCGGACACTCTTGGTATTGGTGGTATTATGCGCGCTTTGAGAACTATTCCCGTTTTGCAGGATTTTGCCCGTGATATTGAAGAGGTTTGTCCTGACGCCTGGTTCCTTAACTATGCAAATCCCATGGCGATGCTGACGGGTTATATGCAGAAGTATACAAAGGTAAAGACCATCGGTATTTGCCACTCCGTTCAGGTTTGTGTCAAGCAGCTGCTGACCAATCTCAATATGGAGGACAAAATCGAAGGACACAGCGAGCTTATTGCAGGTATCAACCATATGGGATGGTTGCTTGAAGTCAAGGACCGTGACGGACGTGACCTTTACCCCGAAATCAGAAAAAGAGCAAAAGAAAAGAACGCAAGTGAAAAGCATCACGATATGGTCAGGTTTGACTATATTGACAAGCTCGGCTATTACTGCACGGAAAGCAGTGAGCACAATGCTGAATACAATCCCTTCTACATAAAATCAAAATATCCCGAGCTTATCGACAAATATAACATTCCTCTTGATGAATATCCCAGAAGATGCGTGCTTCAGATAAACGGATGGCAGGAGGAAAAGAACAGAATTCTCGCCGACGGCAAAATGACGCACGTACGCACCCACGAATATGCTTCACGCATTATGGAAGCAATGGTAACAAACGTTCCGTATACTATTGGCGGAAACGTTTTGAACTGCGGACTTATAGATAATCTTCCCGAAGGCGCTTGCGTTGAAGTACCATGCCTCGTAAACAAGCACGGCATTACGCCCTGTAAGGTAGGTCCCCTTCCCCTTCAGCTTGCGGCAATGAACAGCTCTAATATTTACCCTCAGCTTCTTACAATCGAGGCGGCGCACACGCTTGAAAAGAAATATATTTATCAGGCAGCTATGATGGAGCCGCACACCGCTGCAGAGCTCAGCCTTGACGATATCTACGCAATGGTTGACGACCTGATCGAAGCGCACAAGGGTTGGCTCCCAGAATATAAATAAAGAAATCCGACCACAAAATGAAGTGGTCGGATTTCTTTATTTAAACATATTGTAATACTGAACGATGTTATATTTGTTTATAAGCTCCTTGTCTCTTCCCTCTGCCCAGGAGACATGGTTGATTTTTTCAAGCCCCGTCGTTTTATAGCCGTGGAAGCTGATTGCGGGAAGCTCTTGCATAATATCATCTATGAAGGCAAAATAACCGTCAAGTCCGATTCCTGCCCGTTTCATCATAACGGTTGAAAGATAATTAAGACTTGTCAAAGGCACTTCTTCCTCGGGAGTATCATAGTTCGTCCAGATAAAAAACGGAATAATAAATTTCTTTACCGTGCTGTCGTATGCAGTTGCCGATGCTCCTGCAAGAGTGTTGAAAAAGTCGTTACTGACGGCAGGCTGATGGTCGCCGAAGAACACAATCATCGTGTCCTCCTCGTACTCGGAGAAATATTCTATAAGATATTTCAGTGCGTCGTCGCTCTTGTCGAGCAGAGTAAGATACTGATTTACGCTCAAAATATCCATACCGTCCACAAGTATTTCCGACGGAAAACCACCGAACTCATAGCCGCCGTGGTTTTGCATAGTAACGGCAAAGGTAAAGATTTTTTCATCCTTTTCCTTGTTTTCAAAGCGTCCTATTATGTCCTCGTAAAGAGTTCTGTCGCTTACGAAGCCTCTAATTCTGTAATCGTCCGACAACTCGTCCTCAAAGTAAACCTCATCAAAGCCAAGAACGTCGTAAACTACGTTTCTCTTCCAGCCTGTTGAACGGAAGGGGTGCATCGCTATGGTCGTATATCCGTTGTCTTCCATTACCTCTACGATAGAGTTTGCCTTATTCTTGATATACTGCTGATATGCAATAGAGCCGTAGGGCAAGAACGCCTGAGTATTACCCGTCAGGAATTCCCACTCCGACGTTGCGGTGTTACCGCCGTATACCGACGAAAGTGCATAGCCCTTAACGCAATCCTCATTAAGCGATTCAAAGAACTCAATGGGATTAGCGTTGGTTTGAAAATCGCCCAGCACCTTCAGGTCGGAAAAGGCTTCGTTCATCACGACGATAACGTTGGGGGTGCTTTCTGCAGATTCGGTGACGTTGCCGCTTTTCAAAAGCTCCTTTGCATACTCTTCGGAATAACCCTCGGGGGCAATGATTCGACTGTCTCTTGCTTCGATAAGAAAATTATAGGTAACGCCGTTATACTTGACACCCTCATAAGCCCAAAGCTGCATATAGTTGTTTGAATTATTCATACACCAGGAAACTGCAAAAAGAGAAGCACCAAGGCAAAGAGCGCCCGTAATTCTGGGGAATTGGTTTTTCGGCGTCTTTTTGAAAAATCTTGTAACCGCCAACACAAACAGTATAGCAAGAAAAACGGCAATAGAATAGTTTACCGCCGAATTTAACTTCAGTTTATATTGCGATACTACGGAAACTCCGGTTTTGATGGAATAAAAATCTCCCATCTTAATTTCGCTTCCGCGGAAGCTGATAACGATATAATCAACGAAGGTAAATCCAAAAAGGAGAACGTTCGTTGCTATTACCGACCATCTAATGCTATTTGTCAAAATCAACAGCAGGTAGGAAATCGCCACGTTGAGCGCTACGTTTCCAACGAACGTGGTTATATTCAAAAGGCGTGGGTCAAGCCCCAGCATCAGTTGAAGAACGGGGGTCACCACTATTGAATTTACAAGAGGAATAAGTAAAGGGAATACGATCCCCTGCCTCACCTCAAAGCGCAATAGCGAAAACAGTATGAAGAATAGTGAAATAATAGAGTATCCCTGCCTTGAAAAAGGAAGGAATTCACATTCACATAAAATAATGAACAGATATACAAGGGAAAAAGTTATATAAAACAGTTTTGTAGGCTTAACCCTTATTTTTAACATCTTTTATCTCCGATTAAAATTCAATTTCAAGACCGTCAAAGGAGGTAACGAAGCCTTCCTTGAGGGCAATTTGTGTAAACTCGTCATAGTCTACGTGCTTGCCGTTATGAGAAAAATGATTAAGCACGCAAACGGTATTCCCGTCAATAAGTCCAAGGTCGAAAAGCTTTTGGCGCATTTCCTTGCATCCGTCAATGCCCATATGACCCACGTATTCAACAAGGTTGGTGGCTTCGGTACAATCGAGAGATATAAGTCCAAGCTTTTTATTATACTTCGACAAATATTCCCACGCCTCAGGCAAGAGGTCGCTGGTATCATTTGCGTAGAACAATGCCTTGCCGTCCTTTTCGATAATGAATACAAGGGGTGAAGATTTTGGGTCGTGGGAAGCCCTGATAGGAGTAACAGTATACCCCTCTGCCTCAAAAGGAACGTAGGGCTCTACCCTTACGTTACCAACGACCTCGGGCGCAAGCTTCTTTTCATCAATCAGCTTTTCAATCATACGATAAGCGCTTTCGTCAGAATAAAAGGTCAAAGGCTCAATGTTTTTTATCTGTGAAAAGCCGGGCTTTCTCATTCCAATATCCTCGGGAAACAGATGGTCCATATGAGAATGAGTTACAATGCAGGTTTTGATTTTATGTAAATCAAACTGATATCTCAAATAATGCAGATAGGTGTCAGGCGGAAAATCCACAAGGATTTTGTCATCAACAAGCGCTTGGCTTCGTGTTCGAATACATCTGCCTCCCTTAGCTCTCGCTTTTTTACAAGTATCGCACTCGCAAAATATAGCAGGAACACCCTCTGCCGCCGCAGTTCCTAAATACTTAATTTTCATAAAGCCCTCCAAGCAGTAAATTTCGTAGGGTTTACCTTTTCAAATCAGTTAATTATAGCATATATCGTTTCTTTTTTCAACAATAGCATGTAAAATTACTGTTAAAGAGAAAGAGCTACAAAGAAAACTTTATAGCTCTATAAATTTATGTAATTACTTATTGCACATTTCACGAGCAAGCTCTGTTGTTCTTTCAACTACCATTTCAGCAGCCTCGGGAATCAAGCTTGCAGTAGGGATCTGTGTCTCGTAAAGAGTCGGACAGAAAGCCTCCTTGATAGGAAGATAGCCGCCATAACCTCCGTTTGACATCTCGGAAATCATATTGAAGCTCTTGGGGGACGCCTCTTTGACACGCATACCAAGCTCTGCATAAACCTCACCGCTGAGTCCATAGATTACGGCATCGCCAAGAACGAGCGTCTGTATAACGTAAGCAAGCTGATTAGGAAGCTTATTAAACGCCAGAACTCTCGGTGCCTTAAATCTCTTGTATCTCTTATCCGTGGGATTGGGAGTTCCACAGGCTTCACTCTCGGGCATAGTTGCCATGAGGTATTCGTATTCCTCTACCTCTTCGGGTGTGAGCTGACGGCGGTCTATCATCATAGTCTCCTTCTTACCGTCAATCTTATCTATGGCAATCGGCTCTGCAATCTTCTCAAGCTCAATTACTTCCTTAGCTAAAATCTCACCGTTTCGTACATAGAACTTTTCCTTCTTCGCATCCTCAAGGCTCATGGTAACGTCAACGTGGTTAACGTTTCCGCAAGCGCCGTTGATGAACACGGTAACAAAATCCTCGCCGTAGGTCTTCTTCAAAAGCTCTGCCATGTAGCCCGAATAGTCGCTGGAATACTGATTACCGCCAACGCAGTCGTGATGCATACCAAAATTGACAATAGCGCCGAGAGGCTCCTTGTTCTCACCCTCGAAAAACATCATTGAAAGCTCTGGGTCAAGAGTACCGAAAACCTCTTCAATATCAGGATTCTGGCGTCCGGGATTCATTTTGATGTCGCCGTTCTTCATTCTAAAGTTACGCACGAAGGAAACACCGTAAACGTCCTTCTTTGCTGCTCTTGCTGAAGCCTCCGTCATTCGCTGATATGCAAGCGTTCCGCAGTCGCCGCAAAGACGGCTGAGAACGTCCATATAAGGAACGTCGGGGGTGAAATTCAAAAAGTTATCATAGGGTGGGTCTGCAATAGGACCTGCCGAATGAGTGTGGTTTGACTGTAACAAAATTCTGTCAGAGGGAACGCCCGTTGCCGCAGTAATTCTCTCAACCGCGATCTCGTGCATCTTCTTCGTAGTTCCGCAACCGTCAAGGCTGATTATAATACAGCAATTGCCGTCAACCTCAAGGGCTATCGCCTTTACCATAAGTCTGCTGATAACGCCCGCTGCATTTCTCACGGAAGAATATCCGCGCATATGGCATCCGAGAGGTGGTGTGATTTCTCTTTCATAAAATCCGCATTTCATAGTTTTATTCTCCTAAAGCCTGAAAATAATATTTTTTGAATTTATTTGTTTGACAGAAAAAAGCAATATTAAGTGACTTTGAGTCAACTCATATTTCCTGACAATTATATCATAGTGAAAAAATAATTTCAATACTTTAGGGAAAATTTTATATTATTTTAGGTAAATCGATGAAATTTTGACATTTTGTATAAATTAGCTTAATTTGTTCAAAATTTGTACATAAAATCGTGTAATAATACTCTATGAATTTTCAACAAGGGTATTGACTTTCAATACGATTGGTTGTATAATTATGTAAAACAAATGAATAAAAATACAAAGAGGTGCTTAACATGGACAAAACAAAAATCAAAAAGGTAGTGCTTGCCTACTCAGGCGGACTTGATACTTCAATTATCATTCCGTGGCTCAAGGAAAACTACAACAACCCCGAAATCATTGCGGTTTCAGGCAACGTTGGTCAGGCAAGCGAGTTGGAGGGACTTGAAGAAAAGGCAATAAAGACAGGTGCTTCCAAAATATACATAGAGGATCTTACAAAGGATTTCCTTGACAACTACGTGTTCCCCAGCGTACAGGCAGGCGCAAAATACGAGGATTATCTTCTCGGTACAGCTTTCGCTCGTCCTCCGATTGCTAAGAGAATTGCTGAAATTGCTCTTGCAGAGGGTGCTGACGCTATATGCCACGGTTGTACCGGTAAGGGCAACGACCAGGTAAGATTTGAGCTTGCAATTAAGGCGTTTGCTCCCGATATGCCCATCATCGCTCCCTGGCGTGAGTGGGATATCAAGTCGAGAGAAGAAGAGATTGATTACGCAGAGGCGCACAACGTTCCTCTTAAGATAAGCCGTGAGACTAACTACTCAAAGGACAAGAACATCTGGCATCTT